>NZ_JBHYXZ010000016.1:17845-28075 GCF_042752395.1 Actinosynnema sp. NPDC059335
CCCCGCGCCCCGCGGCCGCGCGGGGCGGCCGCCCGCCCCCCCCCCCGCCGACGGTGCGTCGGCGACGACAGGCGGAACCCCGTCAGCGGGTTCCACCAGCGGCACCGGATCAGCACCGGTTGGTTCGGTTGGCTCGTCGGAGGGTACGTCCACGGCGGAAGACCCTACGACGAACGCACCACTCGCGGGTGTGTTCGGCCGGTTCAGTGTGCCGACCTGCTCAGCGGATCACGCCGGCACGCATGGCCAGCGCGACCATCTGAGCCCGATCGCCGGTGCCCAGCTTGCGCCCGATCCGCGACAGGTGGCTCTTCACCGTCAGCGCGGAAAGGCTGAGCGCTTCGCCGATCTCCTTGTTGCTCTGGCCATCGGCGACCAGCTGGAGGACCTCGACCTCACGCGCGGAGAGTTCCCGCGGCGTGTTGTCGGTGCCCGGCACCCTCGTGCCCGCGGCAAGCACGGGCGCGACGCTCGGGTCCGCGTAGACGCCCCCGTCGAGGACCCTGCGCACCCCGTCGGTGACCACCATCGGCGAGGCGGACTTCAGCAGGTACGCCTGGGCGCCCGCCTGGAAGGCCGACCTGACCGCGTAGGGGTCGTCGGAGGACGCGAGGACCACGATGCGGGGCCAGCCCTGGGCACGGAGTTCCGTGACCAGGTCGATGCCGGTGCCATCCGGCAGACCCAGATCGAGGATCGCGAGGTCGCACGGTCCGGTGGCGAGTGCCCGCGCCCGAGCCTCCGCAACCGAAGCCGCCTCATGCACTGTCCCGGCTCCCATCTGGGTGAGCCGAGCCGATATCGCCTCCCTCAGCAGTGGGTGGTCGTCGACCACCAGCACTGAAAAAAGCTCCTCCCGCGGGTGCGGGACCATGTTCGCCGGCAACGTGCCGGCTGGCGTGGTACGAACGGCCTGACCTAAGCCGACGGCAGCCACGTCACTACCTCCCTGGAGTCGGTCGTGCCCCCCGACCGGCACCGGGACTTTCGTCCAATCAGCCGCGCCACTGATCGACCGAAAGTGGTGTCGTCTGGGGCAGCGTAGCCGCCCAAGCGGGTCTACGGGACGATCAATCGGGTATCTATCCCGAATGAGTTGTCACTGTTGGCCTCCGTTGTCACACGATCGGCTGACAACTCGATCGAGGGCGTAACGCGAACGGTTCTCACGACGACATCAAGGAGTTGCGGGTGGCGAGCACCACGGGTCGGGGCCGGGCCGAGGAACTGCTGGCCCGAGCGCCCCTCGCCGACGGGCACAACGACCTGCCGTGGGCTCTGCGGGACCTCACCTTCTCGGACGAGTTCGGTGAAAAGTCAACGGCGGTCGATCCGGTCTCGTGCGTCTCGGCCGTGGACCTGACCGTCCGGCAGCCCGCGCTGCAGACGGACCTGGTGCGGGCCCGCGAGGGCCGGTTGGGGATCCAGTTCTGGTCCGTCTGGGTCCCGTGCCGGCTGGCGGGCGACGCAGCCGTGACCGCCGTGCTGGAGCAGGTGGAGCTGGTGCACGCCCTCGCCGACCGCTACCCGGCGCACCTGCGCATCGCGACCACCGCCGACGAGGCCGAACGGGCCTTCCGGGACGGGCGGATAGCCTCCCTGATCGGCGCGGAGGGCGGACACAGCATCAACGGCTCGTTGGGCGTGTTGCGGGCGCTGCGGCGGCTCGGTGTCCGGTACATGACCCTCACCCACAACGAGAACACCGGGTGGGCCGACTCGGCGACCGACGAGCCGGTCCACGGCGGGCTGACCGACTTCGGGCGCGAGGTCGTGCGGGAGATGAACCGGCTCGGCATGCTGGTCGACCTGTCGCACGTCGCCCCGACCACGATGCGTGACGCCCTGGAGGTCTCGACACGCCCGGTCGTGTTCAGCCACTCGTCCTGCCGGGCGGTCGCCGACCACCCGCGCAACGTGCCGGACGACGTGCTGGCGCGGCTCCGGGACAACGACGGCGTGTGCATGGTGACGTTCGTGCCGCAGTTCCTGTCGCAGGCGTACGTCGACTGGGACGCCCGGCTGCGGGCCGCGATGGAGGCGGCGGGGGAGAACCACAACGACCTCGACGCCCGGCACCGGTTCGCGGACACCTGGCCCGACGCCGGCCCTACGCCGCGCGTGACCATGGACGACGTGCTGGCGCACCTCGACCACGCGCGGGAGGTGGCGGGCATCGACCACATCGGGCTCGGCGGCGACTACGACGGGACGCGGAGCCTGCCGGAGGGCATGGAGGACGTCTCGTGCTACCCGGAGCTGATCGGCGCGCTGCTGGACCGGGGGTGGAGCGAGGACGACTGCGCCAAGCTCGCCGGCGGCAACGTGCTGCGGGTGCTCCGCGCCAACGACTGACCCCGGCCTGACCCGGATCTCGCCGGCCCGGAGGTTCGTGGCGGGCGAGGAACGGTGATGCTCCCGGTCTTGGACGCCGGGGCTCGACCTGCGGGATCGGCGAGGGTCGGCGGCCCGGTGAAACCGGTCGGACCTGCGGGAACGGGCGGGACGGGGCGTGTGGCGGGATCTGCGGGCCGCGGGCGGGACGGGTCTTCCGCAGGATCTGCGGGCCGCCGGGCGAGACAGGTGCTCCGCAGGATCCGCGGGATTGAGCGGGACGGGTGTGCGGCGGAACCTTGCGGGGCTCAGGGCTCAGGGCTCAGGGCTCAGGGCCTGGGGCTTGGGACCGGCGGGACGCTCGCGGTGGTCGAGCGATCGGCGCTGTCGCTCGCTGCCGCAGAGGTACCCCCCAGGGGACCCCTGTCTTGATTCTGCCGGCTCGGGGCGACGGGAAGGGCTCGTCGGGCCGCCCCTGTGGACAACTCGACGCGGGCCGTCAGCGCAGCGTGCTCACGCCCACCGGCGGCAGGCCCACGGCGGTGGCCATGACGTCGAAGAACGCGCTGCCGTGCGCGGCCAGCTCGGCGGTCCGAGCGGTCCACGAGGCGCGCAGTTCCAGGTCGTCCGTGCGGGCCGGGCCGGCGATGTCGCCGAACCGCGCCGACGAGGTCTGGGTGACGGTGCCGCCCAGCGCCAGGAACGCCGCCCCGGACACCTCCAGCGCCTCCACCAGCCACGACCAGCCGACCTCGGGCAGCAGCGGGTCGGCGGCGAGTTCCGCGTCCAGCTCCACCCGCACGTACGCGACCAGCCGGAACACCCCCGACCACGCCTCCACCCCGTCGGGGTCGTGCAGCAGCACGAGCCGTCCCGTGGACAGCTCGTCGGCGGGCCCGGTCACCTCCGCGGTCAGCGCGAAGGCCCAAGGCGCGAGCCGCTGCGGCGGGCGCACCTCGGTCAACTCCAGTTCGGGCCTGGTGCGCACCGACCGGAGCGTCGCCACCGCCCGCTGGAACAGTTCGGGCTCCGTCACACCACGGACTGTAGGCCCCTAAACCTCGGAACGTGAGCGCGGCACGCCGCGTCCCGGGACCGCACGCCCGAAGATGCCGACCGCCCACCCCGTGGGACGATGGCGGGCGAGATGAACGACATCACCGAAGCCCCGTTGCTCGTCGCCGCGCGCGGCGGGAAGCCGTCACGCACCCCGGTCTGGTTCATGCGCCAGGCGGGCCGCTCCCTGCCCGAGTACCGCCGGCTGCGCGAAGGCACCGCGATGCTGGACGCCTGCCTCGACCCGGAGATGGTCTGCGAGATCACCCTGCAGCCGGTCCGCCGCCACGACGTGGACGGCGCGATCCTGTTCTCCGACATCGTCGTGCCGCTCAAGGCCGCGGGCGTGGACCTGGACATCGTGCCGGGCACCGGGCCGGTGGTGGCCAAGCCGGTCCAGACCGCCGCCGACGTGCACGCCCTGCCCGAGCTGCACGAGGAGCAGGTGCGGCCGGTGGCCGACGCCATCGGGCTGCTCAACGACCGGCTCGGCGACGTGCCGCTGATCGGCTTCGCCGGCGCGCCGTTCACGCTGGCCTCCTACCTGGTCGAGGGCGGCCCGAGCAAGCACCACGAGCGCACCAAGGCGCTCATGCACGGCGACCCGGACCTGTGGCACGCGCTGCTGGACCGGCTGGCGGGCATCACCGCCGAGTTCCTGCGCGTGCAGGTCCGCGCGGGCGTCAAGGCGGTGCAGCTGTTCGACTCGTGGGCGGGCGCGCTGTCCGAGCGCGACTACCGCGAGTTCGTCCTGCCGCACTCCACCCGGGTGCTGCAGAGCGTCGAAGGGGTGCCGCGCATCCACTTCGGCGTCGGCACGGGCGAGCTGCTGCCCGCGATGCGCGAGGCGGGCGCGGACGTGGTCGGCGTCGACTGGCGCACGCCGCTGGACGTGGCCGTGCGGCGGCTCGAACAGGCCGCGCCCCACCTGCCGAAACCGGTCGTGCAGGGCAACCTCGACCCGGCGCTGCTGTTCGCGGGCCTGCCCGCGCTGGAACGCGAGGTCGAGCGGATCAAGCGGGAGGGCCGCGCCGCCGCCGGGCACATCTTCAACCTCGGCCACGGCGTGCTGCCCGACACCGACCCCGACGTCATCACGCGGGCCGTCGAGCTGGTGCACCGGGCCGGATGAGCGCGACGCGGGTGGCGGTGGTCGGGGGCGGGCTCTCCGGCCTCGCCGCCGCGCACCGGCTGCGGCGGCTGCTCGGGCCGGACGCGGGGATCACCGTCGTCGAGCAGGCCGACCGGCTGGGCGGCAAGCTGCGCACCGTCGAGGTCGCCGGCGTGGCCTACGACGTGGGCGCGGAGGCGTTCCTGCACCGCCGCCCCGAGGCCGCCGACCTGGTCGCCGAGCTGGGCCTGGCCGACCGGGTCGTCCACCCGACGAAGGCCGCGGCGAGCGTCCACGCCGCCGGCGACACCAGGCCCATCCCGCCACGCACGCTGATGGGCGTCCCCGGATCGGTCGACACCGTGCGCGGGGTGCTGTCGCCGGAGGGCCTGCGCCGGGTCGCCGCCGAACCCGACCTCCCCCCGATCCGGCTGGCCGGCGCGGACGTGCCGGTGGGCGCGCTGCTGCGCGAGCGGTTCGGCCCCGAGGTGGACGCCCGGCTGGTCGGGCCGCTGCTCGGCGGCGTCTACGCGGGCCGCACCGACGTGCTCGGGCTGCGCGCGACCATGCCGCAACTGGCCGCTGCACTGGACGCGGGCGCGGGCTCGCTGCTGGCCGCCGCCGCGTCCGCCGTGCCCCCGCCGCCACCACCGGGTGTCACCCGACCGCCGGTCTTCGGCACCCTGAGCGACGGCCTGTCCACGCTGGTGGCACGCCTGGCGCAGGCGTCCGGGGCCGCGATCAGGCTCGGCCTGCCGGTGCGCGCCCTGACCCGGCTCGACCGGGGGTGGCGGCTGGAGATCGGTTCCGCCGCCGCGCCGGAACACCTGGACGTGGACGGCGTCGTGCTGGCCGTGCCCGCGCCCGCGGCCCGCAGGCTGCTCGCCGACGTCGCGCCCGCCGCGTCCCGCCGCTACGCCGAGGTCGAGCTGGCGTCGATGGCGGTGGTGGCGCTGGCCCTGCCGCCCGGCACGGCGCTGCCCGAGCGGTCCGGCGTGCTGCTGGCCGAGGGCGAGCGGGACGCCGACGGCGTGCCGTTCACCGCGAAGGCGTTCACCTTCTCCAGCCGCAAGTGGGCGCACCTGGCCGGCGGCCCGGTGCTGGTGCGCGGCAGCGTCGGCCGGCACGGCGAGACCCACCTGCTCCAGCGCGACGACGACGAGCTGGTCGCCGCCGTCCGGGACGACCTGCGCCGGCTGACCGGCGTCACGGCCGAGCCGATCGACACCGCCGTCACCCGCTGGGGTGGCGGCCTGCCGCAGTACGGGGTGGGCCACCTCGACCTGGTGCGGGGCATCGAGGACGCGGTCGCCGAGGTGCCCGGCCTGGCCGTGGCGGGCGCCACGCTGCACGGCGTCGGCCTGCCCGCGTGCGTCGCGACGGGCCACGCGGCGGCCGCCCGTGTCGCCGCTCACGTGCTCGGCCCGGTCCGCCGGGTGAGAGGATTGGACCCATGGCCCGCCTGAACTACAACGAACTCAACGACACCATCCGCTACACCATGTGGTCGGTCTTCCGGGTGGAGCCCGGTCGCCTGCCCGACGACCGCGGCCCGGCCGCGTCCGAGGCGCAGGAGTACCTGGACGGCCTGGAGGCCAAGGGTGTCGTGGTGCGCGGCGTGTACGACGTGGCGGGCCTGCGCGCGGACGCCGACTACCTGGTCTGGTGGCACGCCGAGGAGATCGAGCAGCTCCAGCAGGCCTACACCGGGTTCCGCCGCACCGCCGTGGGCCGGGCGTCCACCCCGGTGTGGAGCCAGGTCGCGCTGCACCGGCCGGCCGAGTTCAACCGCAGCCACATCCCGGCGTTCCTGGCGGGCGAGGAAGCCCGCAAGTACGTGTGCGTCTACCCGTTCGTGCGGTCCTACGAGTGGTACCTGCTGCCGGACGAGGACCGCCGCCGCATGCTCGCCGACCACGGCAAGGAGGCGCGGGACTACCCGGACGTGCGGGCGAACACGGTGGCGTCGTTCGCGCTGGGCGACTACGAGTGGATCCTCGCGTTCGAGGCCGACGAGCTGCACCGGATCGTGGACCTGATGCGGCACCTGCGCGGCACCGAGGCGCGCCGCCACGTCCGCGAGGAGATCCCCTTCTACACCGGCACCCGCGTGCCCGCCGCCGAGCTGATCACCAACCTGCCGTGAGGCGGGGAGGGACGCCCGCGACCGGACGCCCCTCCCCGCCGCCCGTCACGCCGTGAGCCGGTAGGCCCGGATCACGGCGTGCTCGAAGGTGTTGCCCTTGCTGTCGGTTCCCTTGGCGCGCAACGACGCGTAGCCCGCCCGGTCGGCGTTGCGGACGAGTGCCGCGCCGCCGACGACGGGAACCCTTGCCCAGGTCTTGCCGTCGTCGAAGGACACGTCGACTTCGACCTTGTGGACGCGCCCGTTGTCCGCGCCTTGCTGCTGCTCGACGGTCAGCGGGACGCGCAGGAGCCGTCCGGCGGGCGTGCCGCCGTCGGCGTCCAGTCGGGGTGCGAAGCGCACGACCGACAGGGGCAGCTTCCGGCTCCGCTCGCCCGGCACGGTGTCGGAGCGGAACGTCCACGCGCCGGTGACCCGGGTGCTCAGCTCGGACACGCCCGGCGACCGGACGAAGTCCGTCTCGACCCGGTAGCGGGCCGTGCCCGGCGGCACGGCGAACTCGCCGCCCGGCGCGGGGGTCTCGGCGATCTTCTGCCCGTCGCGGTGCAGGGTGGTGCGCGCGGACGCGTACGCCGAGCCGCCCAGGTTGTCCGCGCCGTCGTTGACCAGCGGCACCTGCACCATGAGCCGGTCGCCGAGCCGGCCCAGGTACTCGTAGCGGGACGCCGGCAGGCCGGGGCCGAACACCGGGAAGTTGAACCGCTCGCGGCCGCGGTCGCCGGGCCGGTACGTGCGGTCCGCCGTCGAGTAGTTCGCGCGGACGTCGAACGCGGCCTTCGCGACCTGGAGGAGCTGCCACCGCCACCGGATGTCGCGGGTGTTGACGTAGTCGATGGTGTCGCCGCCCGGCGGCGCGGGGAACAGCACCGCCCAGCCGCCGGAGCCGGCCTCGGTGACGAGGCTGCCGCCGTGGGTGAACTCGTCGGTGTCGGGGCCGGGTCCGAACGCGGTCCGCACCTCGGCCAGCTCGCGCCTGGCCGGCGCGCGGACGAACCCGGTCGGCACCCGGCCGTGCCGGACCCACCCGAACCGGTGGCGCACCGGCGTGTTGCCGACCGGGGTGCCCGCGTACTGCGCGCCGATCACGACTTCGAGCTGGTCGTCGGGCAGCGTCGGGCCGACGTGACCCAGCGCGAGGTCGTCGGTGAACCCGTTGAGGAACGCCACGCCGAGCCCGATCCGCCGGTCGCCGGACCGGCGGTCGAGGCCGATGTCGCCGATCGCCGCGACCGCGCCCGGGTCGGGCGGGGTGACCGAGATCGGCTTGGCGGTGCGGGCGTCGAAGACGGTCGTGGTGTCCCCGGTGACCGACAGCGACGGCTGCGCCAGCACGGCGACCCGTTGGCCCGCCCCGTCACCGGTCACGACGTTGGCGTAGACCATGTACTCGCCCTTGGGCAGGCGGGTGGTGACGGTGTTGTCGTCGTCCTCCAGGAACGCGAACTCGTCGTTGTCCACGCCCATCAGCACGGAGCTGTACAGCGCGGGCTCCCGGCCGTCGGCGTCGAGGAACGTCGTGGTGACGTCGTAGCTCTCGGCCTCGCGCGCGACGCTGACCGGGGTGCGCAGGAGGTCCCCGGCGACGACCGTGCCGGAGAACGCGCCGTCGGTGCTGCCGACTTGGGTGTTCGCGGTGACGGTCACCGTCGCCTCGCCGCCCGCGGGAACGGTGACGGTGGTGGGCGTGACGGCGAGGAGACCGGCGGGCGCGGGGTCGCCGTCCGGCCCCCTGGCCTCGACCGACACGGCGAACGTGACGGCGTCCGTGCCGCTGTTGCGGTAGGTCAGGTCCTTGGCGACCGGCGTGTCGTCGCCGTGCGGCCACGGGTGCGTGCCCATGGTCAGGCCGGCGGGCTCGGCGGTGACCGTGGTGGTGATGGCCTTGGCGAGGTCGACGCGGCCGGTGCCCTGGTCGAAGGCCGACAGTGCCGGGTTGTTCTTGGCGGAGGCCATGAGGGTGGCCTTGATCTGCGCGCCGGTCCAGTCGGGGTGTTGCTGGGCGAGCAGGGCTGCCGCGCCGGCGACGTGCGGGGTGGCCATGGAGGTGCCGGAGACGGCGACGTGGGCGTCGCCCACCGGGGTGCCGATCGAGCCCGTGGCGGCCCTGGCCGCGACGATGTCCACGCCGGGGGCGGTGAGGTCGGGCTTGACCGCGCCGTCGCCGAGGCGGGGGCCGCGGCTGGAGAACGGCGCGATGGCGTCGTCGCGCTCGACCGCGCCGACGGTGAGCGCGGCGTCCGCGCTGCCGGGCGAGCCGACGGTGGCGGTGCCGCCGGAGTTGCCCGCCGCGACGACGAACAGGACGCCGGTCCGCGCGGACAGGGTGTTCACCGCTTCTTCCAGCGGGTCGAGGCCGGGCGTGTCGTCGCCGCCGAGGCTGAGGTTCACCACGTCCGCGCCCTGGTCCACGGCCCACTGGAGGCCGTCGAGGATCCAGGACTCCGCGCAGCCGTAGAGGGCGCACACCTTGCCGTCGAGGATCTGCGCGTCCGGCGCCACGCCCCGGTACTTCGGGCCGTTGCTCGCGATGGTGGCCGCGACGTGCGTGCCGTGCCCGTTGACGTCGGTGGCGTCCGGGTCCTCGGTGAAGTTCCGCTCGGCGACTTCCCGGCCGGCGAGGTCGGGGTGCGTGCCGTCCACCCCGCCGTCCAGGACGGCGACCTTGACGCCCTTGCCGGTGAACCCGGCGTCCCACGCGGTCGGTGCGCCGATCTGGGCGGTGGAGCGGTCGAGGGTGGGCCGGCGGAGGCCGTCGAGCCAGACCTTCTTGACGTCCGGGTCGTCCAGGAGTGTCCGGAAGGTGGTGGCGGCACTGGTTTTCGGGGTTTGTGCGGCGACCGCGTTCACGGCGGGCAAGGCGTGGGTGACGTGGACGCCGGCCGGCTGCCGGTCGCCGGTGATGATCAGCGGCACGGTGTCGCGCCTCGCGTCGTCGTAGCCGGCTTCGACCAGGCCCGTGACGTCGAACAGGCGCGGGTCCAGCCTGCCCCGGGCCAACGCCTTGACGGCGTCGTCCGGGACGACGTGCAGCCGGCCGTCCCGCCGGAACGTGTGGAAGCGGACCCCTTCGCGGCCGGGACCGGCCTTGATCGAGCGCGACGCGGTGCCGTCGAGCACCACCCGGTCGCCCGTGACGAGGGTGACCGACGTGGGCGCGCCGGCCCGCCGGTCCGCGGGGTCGCGCCGGTCCGGCTCGCCGGCGGCGACCCCGGTCGCCGTGCCGGCCGCGAACCCGGCCGCGAGGGCGGCGGCTGCCCACCCGACCCGCCTCCGTGATCTCGACATCACCTCGGACACCTCCCGGACGTGGTGGTCGCGCAGGGGAAACGCGCGGTCGGAAGGCGCCGCCGATCGCGGCGGCGGCGGGATGCCGGAACAGTCGAAGCCCCCAACGACCTCGACGCTATCCACCCGTCAGGGGGACGGCAGCGTCCCTTTGAGGGGAAAACGCCACTCGAACAGCCGAGCGGGCCACTACACCGCGCAGGTCGGGCGAGGGGCCATCACCTCGACCAGGCGTCCCAGCTCCGCCGCAGGCTGCTCCGCCGGAAGATGAAGCCCGCCTACCGGCGGGATAAGATGA
>NZ_JBHYXZ010000016.1:28085-43443 GCF_042752395.1 Actinosynnema sp. NPDC059335
GGCGAGGGGACATCCGCGCGACCGGACGTCCCCTCGCCGCGACAGGGCGCTCAGCCGATCTTGTACGCGCGGATCACGGCGTGCTCGAAGGTGTTGCCCTTGCTGTCGGTTCCCTTGGCGCGCAACGACGCGTAGCCCGTCCGGTCGGCGTTGCGGACGAGTGCCGCGCCGCCGACGACGGGAACCGTTGCCCAGGTCTTGCCGTCGTCGAAGGACACGTCGACTTCGACCTTGTGGACGCGTCCGTTGTCCGCGCCTTGTTGTTGTTCGACGGTCAGCGGGATGCGCAGCAGGTGTCCGGCGGGTGTGCCGCCGTCGGCGTCGAGCCGGGGTGTGAAGCGCACGACCGACAGGGGGAGCTTCCGGCTCCGCTCGCCCGGCACGGTGTCGGAGCGGAACGTCCACGAGCCGGTGACCCGCGTGGTGAGGTCGAAGACCTCCGGCGCGCGGACGAGGTCCAGGTCGAGCCGGTAGCGGGCCGCGCCGGGCGGGACGGTGAACCGCGCCGACGCGGACGGGACCTCGGCGACCGGTTGGCCGTCGCGGTGCAGGGTGGCGCGGGCCGACTCGGTGACGGACCAGCCGAGGTTGTCCCCGCCGTCGTTGACCAGCGGCACCTGCGCCGTGATCACGTCGCCGTGCCGGCTCAGGTAGTCGTAGGAGGACGGCGGCAGGCCCGGCCCGAACACCGGGAAGCGGAACCGCTGCTCGTGGGTACGGCCGGCGCGGTAGGTGCGGTCCGTGGCCGAGTAGTCGGCGACGGAGTCGCCGTCCGGGCCGTGCTCGCTCAGCAGCCACCGCCACCGGAAGCCGTCGCCGAGGACGTAGTCGATCGCCTCGCCGCCCGTGGGCACGGGGAACAGCACGCCCATGGGGCCGGAGCCGTCCGCGCCGAACGGGGCCGCGCCGAGGTCGTAGCCGTGGCCGGCCGGGGCGGGGCCGAGGTGGGAGCGCACCTCGGCCAGGTCGCGCCGGGCCGGCGCGCGGACGAACCCGGTGGGCACCCGGCCGCGCTCGACCCAGGCGAGCCGGTGGTGGACCGGGGTCGCGCCGACCGGCGTGCCGGTGCCCTGGGTGGCGACGACGAGTTCGAGCTGGTCGTCCGGCAGGTCGGGGTCGGAGCCCGCCAGGGTGAGGCCGTCGGTGAACCCGTCGATGAACAGCGAGCCGATCGACACGCGCGATCCTTCGTGCGCGCGGGTGACCCGGACCTCGGCGAGCACGGGCTTCGCGCCGGGGTCCGGGGTGGTGACCCGGACCGGCTCGGCGGCGCGGGCGTCGAAGGCGAGCGCGGTCGGCCCGGCCACGACGAGGACCGGCCTCGGCAGCAACGCCGTCCGACCGTCCTCCGGGTCGCCGGTGGTGACGTCGCCGAAGGCGAAGTACTCGCCCTTGGGCAGGCGCAGCCGGGCGGTGTCGTCCTCGCCGTCGAAGAACGCGAACACGTCGTTGTCCATGCCGATCACGAGCCCGCTGTGCCGGCTGGGCGCCTCGCCGTTCGCGTCGACGAACGTGGCGGTGACGTCGTAGCTCTCGGGTTCGCGGTCGACGCCGACCGGGGTGCGCAGGAGGTCGCCCGCGACGACCGCGCCCGAGATCGCGCCGTCGACGCCGCCGACCCTGGTGTCCGCGGTGACGGTCACCGTCGCCGCGCCGCCCGCCGGGACCGTGACGGTGGTGGGCGTGACGGTGAACAGGCCCGCGGGCGCGGGCTCGCCGTGCGGGCCCCTGGCCTCGACCGACACCGGGAAGGTGACGGCGTCCGTGCCGCTGTTGCGGTAGGTCAGCTCCCCGGTCACCGGGGTGTCGTCGTCGTGCGGCCACGGGTGGGAGCCCAGGGCGAGGCTGGTCGGGTCGGACGTCACCGCGGCGCGCAGCGCCCCGGGCAGGGTCGACGCGGCCCGCGCCCTGGGCGAACGCGGTCGCCGCCGGGTTGTTCCTGGCCGAGGCCATGAGGGTGGCCTTGATCCGCTCGCCGGTCCAGTCGGGGTGTTGCTGGGCGATGAGGGCGGCTGCGCCGGCGACGTGCGGGGTGGCCATGGACGTGCCGGAGACGGCCACGTGGTGCTCGTCCACGGGCATGCCGATCCGCCCGGCGGCGGCCTTCGCCGCGACGATGTCCACGCCGGGGGCGGTGATGTCGGGCTTCACGCCGCCGTCGCCGAGGCGCGGGCCGCGGCTGGAGAACGGCGCGACGGCGTCGTTCCGGTCGACCGCGCCGACGGTGAGCGCCGCCTCCGCGCTGCCGGGCGAGCCGACCGTGCCGGGACCACCGCGGTTGCCCGCCGCGACGACGAACAGCGCGCCGGTCCGCGCGGACAGGGTGTTCACCGCTTCTTCCAGCGGGTCGAGGCCGGGCGTGTCGTCGCCGCCGAGGCTGAGGTTCACCACGTCCGCGCCCTGGTCCACGGCCCACTGGAGGCCGTCGAGGATCGAGGACTCGGGGCAGCCGTGGTCGACGCACACCTTGCCGTCGAGGATCTGCGCGTCCGGCGCGACGCCCCGGTACTTCGGGCCGTTGCTCGCGATCGTGGCGGCGACGTGCGTGCCGTGGCCGACCCGGTCGGTGGCGTCGGGGTCTTCGGTGAAGTTCCGCTCGGCGATCTCCCGGCCGGCGAGGTCGGGGTGGGTCTGGTCGACGCCGCTGTCCAGGACGGCGACCTTGACGCCCTTGCCGGTGAACCCTGCCTGCCACGCGGTCGGTGCGCCGATCTGGGCGGTGGAGCGGTCGAGGGTGGGCCGGCGGAGGCCGTCGAGCCAGACTTTCTTGACGTCCGGGTCGGTGAGGAGGGCCTGGAAGGTGGTGGCGGCACTGGTTTTCGGGGTCTGTGCGGCGACCGCGTCCACGGCGGATAACGCGTGGGTGACGTGGACGCCGGTCGGCTGCCGGTCGCCGGTGATGATCAGCGGCACGGTGTCGCGCCTCGCGTCGTCGTAACCGGCCTCGACCAGGCCCGTGACGTCGAACAGGCGCGGGTCCAGCCGGCCGCTCGCGACGGCCCGGGCGGCGTCGCGGGGGATGACGTGCAGCCGGCCGTCGCGGTGAACGGTGAGGAAGCCGACCCGTTCCCGGCCGGGACCGGCCTGGACCGAGTTGATCCCGGTGTCGTGGAGCAGGACCCGGTCACCCGTGATCAGGGTGACGGTCGTGGTCCCGGTGGTGTCGTGGTGCGCGGGTCGCGGCGTCGCGCCGGCGACCGTGGCGGCGCCGGTGGCCAGGCCGAGCGCGGCCAGGGCGGCCACGGCGGTTCGTCGTGCTCTGGCGGTCAACGCGGATACCTCCCGAACGTGGTGGTGTGCGGTGAAAACCGCACGGGGAAGGCACCGCCCGCGCGCGGCGGCGGCGATGTGCCGATGACCGATGCCCCCCGATGGTGTCGGCCGGCGGGCGGGGGCGTCCGCGTGCGCGAACGCCCCCGCCCGGTGTCAGCCGACCTTGTACGCGCGGATCACGGTGTGCTCGAACGTGTTGCCCCTGCTGTCGGAGCCCTGGACGCGCAGCGACGCGTACCCGGCGGCGCCGGGGTTGCGGACGAGCGCGGTGCGCCCCACCACCGGGGCCGCCGACCAGGACTTGCCGTCGTCGAACGACACCTCGACGCGGACCCGGTCGACCCGGCCGTTCGCCGCGCCCACCGGCGGGCGCCCCCCGACCGGCCCCCCCCCCAGCCCCCCCCCGGGGGCGCGGCCGGGGGGGGCGAGCGCCGGGGTGAACCGGACCACGGTCAGCGGCAACGGCGTGACGCGGTCGGCCGGCGTGCCGCCGGACCGGAACGTCCACGCGCCGCTGACCGAGGTGGAGAACTCCGACACGCCCGGCGCGCGCACGGCCTCCGTCTCGACCCGGTAGCCGGCCGCCCCCGGCGGCACGGTCCACTCGCCGCGCCCGGCCAGCGGGAACTCGCCGACCGCAGTCCCGTCGCGCCGCAGCGTGGTCCGGGCCGACGACACCGCGGACGCGCCGAAGTTGTTGTGCCGGTCGCCGAACAGCGGCACGGACACCGTGATCACGTCGCCCTGCCTGCCCAGGTGCGGCAACGACCCGCCGGGCAGCGCCGGGCCGAACACCGGGTCGTGCAGCCGCTGCCGCACCACCTGCCCCGGCCGGTGCCGCGTCGGCGGCGTCGCGGACTCCGCCTCGATCGAGCGGTCCCGGAACTGGGCCAGCGACCACGACCACCGCACGTCGGGAGCGGTGGTGGCGTAGTCGATCGACCTCCCGGGCACGGTCACCGCGGTGTCCGCGCCGAGGCCGCCGATGCCGTCGGGCAGGACGGGGAAGCCGGCGAACCCGTAGGTCCGGTCCGGCGTGCCGACGCCGAACTCCGACCGCACCTCGGCCAGGTCGCGCCGGGCCGGCGCGCGGACGAACCCGGTGGGCACCCGGCCCTTCTCGGCCCAGGAGAACCGGTAGGTCACCGGGGTCGCGCCCTGCGGTGTGCCGGCGGCCTGCTCGCCGAGCAGGACCGTCAGGTCGGCGGGCGGCACGTCCGGGCCGACCTGCCCGATCGAGGTGCCGTCGCCGAAGCCTCCCGGCCGCGCCGAGCCGATGCCGGTCACCACCTCGCCGGCGACGCCGCGCAGGAGCAGCATGTCGCCGACCACGGGCCGCGCGGCCGGGTCGGGGTAGGTGATCGCGATCGGCTTGGCCTTGCGGGCGTCCACGGTGATCGTGCCGGTGTCCGGGCCGACGCGCAGGCTCGGCTGCGGCAGCACGGCGGTCTGCTCCGGCCCGCCGGTCAGCACCTCGTTCACGACCAGGTACTCGCCCACCGGCAGCCGCGTGGTGGCCTTGCCGTTCTCGCCGTCCTGGAACACGACCGTCGGGTTGTCCACGCCGATGACGAACGAGAAGAAGTCGGTCGCGGGCCGGCCCTGCGCGTCGATGAACTCGAACGTGACGTCGTAGCTCTCGACCTCCCGGTCGACGCCCACCGGCACGCGCAGCTCCACGCCGCCGCCGGAGGCGACGACCGTGCCGCTGTACGCGCCGTCCACGGCGGCCGCCCTCGGGTCGGCGGTGACGGAGACGGTCGCCTCGCCGCCCGCGGGCACGGTGACGGCGCCGGGGCTCACGGTGAACACGCCGGCCGGCGCGGGCCTGCCGTCCGGGCCCTTGGCGTCGACGGCCAGGCTGAGCGTGACGGGCTGCGTGCCGCTGTTGCGGACGGCGAACTCCCTGCTCGTCGGGGTGTCGTCGTCGTGCGGCCACGGGTGCAGGCCCAGCGCCAGGCTGGGCGGGTCGGCGGTGACCGTCGTGCCGATGGCCCTGGCGAGGTCGACGCGGCCGGTGCCCTGGTCGAAGGCGGTGAGCGCCGGGTTGTTCTTGGCCGAGGCCATGAGGGCGGCCTTGATCCGCGCGCCGGTCCAGTCGGGGTGTTGCTGGGCGAGCAGGGCCGCCGCGCCGGCGACGTGCGGGGTGGCCATGGACGTGCCGGAGACGGCCACGTGCGCGTCGCCCACCGGGGTGCCGATCTGGCCGGTGCTCGACTTGGCGGCGACGATGTCCACGCCCGGCGCGGTGACGTCCGGCCGGGGCGCGCCGTCGCCGACCCGCGGGCCGCGGCTGGAGAACGGCGCGATGTCGTCGTCGCGCTCGACCGCGCCGACGGCGAGCGCGGCGTCCGCGCTGGCCGGCGAGCTGATCGTGCCGGGACCGCCGGAGTTGCCGGCGGCGACCACGAACAGCGTGCCGGTGCGCGCCGACAGCGTCTCGATGGCCTGCTCCAGCGGGTCCACGTCCGGGGTGTCGGTGCCGCCCAGGCTCATGTTGATCACGTCCGCGCCCTGGTCGGCGGCCCACTGCATGCCGTCGACGATCCAGGACTCGGCGCAGTCGAGGGAGCAGACCTTGCCGTCGAGGATCTGCGCGTCCGGCGCGACGCCCCGGTACTTCGCGCCCGCGCCGGCGACGGTGGCGGCGACGTGCGTGCCGTGGCCCACCAGGTCGCTGTTGTCGGGGTCCTCGGTGAAGTTCCGCTCCAGGACCTCCCGGCCGGCGAGGTCGGGGTGGGTCTGGTCGACGCCGCTGTCCAGCACGGCGACCTTGACGCCCTTGCCGGTGAACCCTGCCTGCCACGCGGTCGGCGCGCCGATCTGCGCCACGGAGCGGTCCAGGCTGAGCCGGCGCACGCCGTCCAGCCAGACCTTCTCGACGCCCGGGTCGTCCAGCAACGCCCGGAACGTGGCGGCGACGTCCGCCTTGGCGGCCCGCGCCGCCACCGAGTCGATGGTCGGCAGCGCGCGGGTGACCTGGACGCCGGCCGGCTGCCGGTCCCCGGTGACGATCAGCGGCACGGTGTCGCGCCTCGCGTCGTCGTAACCGGCCTCGACCAGGCCCGTGACGTCGAACAGGCGCAGGTCCAGCCGCCCCGCCGCCAACGCCTTGCCGACGTCGCGCGGCACGACGTGCAGCCGGCCGTCGCGCAGGAACCGGTGGAACGTGACGCGGTCGCGGCCCGGCCCCGGCGTGACGGACAGGAGCGCCTGGCCCGCGACGACCACCTTGTCGCCCGTGACCAGGGTGACGGTGTGCCGCTCGCCGCCCGGTTGGCTCGCCGGCGGCGGTGGGGGTGCGATCGAGGTGGTCGCCGCCGCGGTGCCGGCGGCCAGCCCGACCGCCAACAACGCCGCCCCCCAGGCGATCCCCCGTCGTCGTGCTCTCGGATTCAACGCAGATACCTCCCGAATCTGGTTGAGCGCGCTGTGGACGCGCTGCCGGGAGGTGCGAAAAAACGGTGTACCGAAAGTGATGCGCCCCCCGACAACTTGGACGCTATCCACTCGGGGGAGCCGTTTCAGCGTCCCAACGCGGGGACCGGACGCGGCCGGGCAGCCCAACCGGCGTTGCTCGCCGGGAGGGGCGACCACCGGCCGCGGCCGCCCCTCCCGGGCGCTCAGCCGATCTTGTAAGCGCGGATCACGGTGTGCTCCAAGGCGTTCCCGGCGCTGTCGGTCGCCCGCACCCGCACCGAGCCGTACCCGGCGCGATCGGGGTTGGCGACCGTCGCCGCACCCGCCGACACCGGCGCCGCGGCCCACGTCGCGCCGTCGTCGAACGACACCTCGACGTCGATCCGGTCGATCCGGCCGTTCGCCGCGCCCTCCTGCTGCTGCACGGTCAACGGCACCCGCAACGACGCGCCCTTCGGGGCCGTGCCGCTCCCGTCCAACCCGGGCGTGAACCGCACCACCGACAACGGCAGCGGCAGGACCCCGTCCCCGGTCGTCGTGTCGGAGCGGAACGTCCACGCGGCGCTCACCCGGGTGGCGAACTCCGACGTGCCCGCCGCCCGCACCGCCTCCGTCTCCACCCGGTACGCCGCCGCCCCCGGCGGCACCTCGAACAGCCCGTTCGCCGCGTACGGCGTCTCACCGACCTCCACCCCGTCGCGCAGCAACGTGGTCCGCGCCGACGACACCGCCGCGTTGCCGCCGTTGCCCGCCCCGTCGGTGAACAGCGGCACCGCGAAGCTGATCTCGTCGCCGCCGCGCGCCAGGTACGGCGACCGCGACTCCGGCAACGCGGGCGAGAACACCGGGTCGTTGAACCGCTCCTCGTGCCCGCCGCCCCGCTCGTACCGCCGCTCCGGCGAGGTCAGCGTCGCCTCCACCGCCCCTTCCGCGCCGTATTGCAGGAAACCCCACGACCACGCCAGGTCCGGGGTGACCCGGTCGACCGCCTCACCCGGCGACGCCACGTCCGGCAACCACGCCCACCCGGCCACACCGCCGGGGGTGATCGGGTTGCCGCCGTGCCCGAACGCGCGCCCCGACGGTCCCGGCCCGAACCGGGTGCGCACCTCCGCCAGGTCCGACGCGGCCGGCTCCCGCACGAACCCGTCCGGCAACCGCCCCTGCTGCGACCACGCGAACCGGTAGGTCACCGGCACGTCGCCCTCCGGCGTGCCCCGGAACTGCGCGCCGAGCAACACCGTCAGCTCGTCGTCCGCCGGTTCCGGGCCGACGTGCGCGATGGACACGCCCGGGCCGAACCCGCCCAGGAACGCCGTGCTCACGCTCGCCTGCCGGTCGCCGTGCGCCCGCACCACCGTCACGTCGCCCAACGCCTCCGCCGCCCCCGGATCCGGCGCGGTGATCCGCACCGACTTCGCGGCACGGGCGTCCAGCACCACCTCGGTGTCCGCCGTGACGCTCAACCGCGGCCGGGGCAGCAACGCCAACCGGGAGTCCCCCGTCTGCACGTCCGAACCGGTGAAGTACTCGCCCCGCGGCAACCGCAGCGTGAACGAGCCGTCCGCGTCGTAGGGGAACTCGAACACGTCGTTGCTCAACCCGATGACCGACGCCGAGTAGTCGACCGCCGGGGCGCCGTCCCCGTCCACGAACCGGAAGTCCACGTCGTAGCTCTCCACCTCCCGGTTCACGCTGACCGCCGTGCGCAGCGGCGCCGGACCGCCCGTCGCCACCACCGACCCCACGTACAGGCCGTCCACCGACCCCGGCCGCGTGTCCGCGGTCACCGTCGCCGTCGCCTCGCCGCCCGCCGGCACCGTCATCTTCGCCGGCGACACCCCGACCAGACCGGCCGGCGCCGCGCCCCCGTCCGGACCCGTCACCTCCGCGGTCAACGCCAACGTGACCGGCGCGGTCCCGTCGTTGCGGTACCGCACCACCTTCGACACCGGCGCGTCGTCGTGGTGCGGCCACTCCCGCGTCCCCATCGCCAGGCTCGCCGGCTCCGCCGTGACCAGCGTGGTGATCGCCTTCGCCACGTCCACCCGACCCGCGCCCTGGTCGAACGCCGTCAACTCCGGGTTGTTCCGCGCCGACGCCACCAGCGCCGCCTTCACCTGCCCGCCCGACCAGTCCGGGTGCCGCTGCGCGACCAGGGCCGCCGCGCCCGCCACGTGCGGCGTCGCCATCGACGTGCCCGACATCGCCACGTGGCCGTCGTCCACCGGCGTGCCCACCGTGCCGCCGCGGGACCGCGCCGCCACGATCTCCACGCCCGGCGCGGTGACGTCCGGCTTCACCGCGCCGTCACCGACCCGCGGACCCCGGCTGGAGAACGGCGCGATCCCGTCCTGCCGGTCCACCGCGCCCACCGTCAACGCCGCGTCCGCGCTGCCCGGCGAACTGATCGTCCCCGGCCGCGAGTTGTTGCCCGCCGCCACCACGAACAGCGTGCCCGTCCGCGCCGACAGCGTGTTCACCGCCTCCTCCAGCGGGTCCAGCTCCGCCGTGTCGGCGCCGCCCAGGCTCAGGTTCACCACGTCCGCGCCCTGCTCGGCCGCCCACTGCAGGCCCGCCACGATCGCCGACTCCCGGCACCCCGACGCGACGCACACCTTGCCGTCCAGCAGGTCCACGTCCGGCGCCACACCCCGGTACTCCGCGCCGGCACTCGCGATCGTCGCCGCGACGTGCGTGCCGTGGCCCACGGTGTCGGTGTTGTCCGGGTCGTCGGTGAAGTTCGCCTCCGCCACCTCGCGACCCGCCAGGTCCGGGTGGTCCCCGTCCACGCCCGTGTCCAGCACGGCCACCTTCACGCCCTTGCCGGTCAGCCCCGCCTGCCACGCGGCCGGCGCGCCGATCTGCGCGGTGGACCGGTCCAGGGCCGGCCGGCGCACCCCGTCCAACCACACCTTGCGCACGCTCGCCCCCGACACGAGCGTGCGCCAGGCGTCCGACGCCTCCGACTTGACCACCCGCGCGGCGTACGAACCCACCGCGGGCAACCGGCGCCCCACCCGCAGCCCGGCCGCCGCCGGCTCCTCCTCACCGGTCACGATCAACGGCACGGTGTCCCACCGGCGATCGTCGTACCCCGCCTCGACCAGACCCGTGACGTCGAACAACCTCGGGTCCAGCCGGCCCTGCGCGACGGCCCTGGCCGCGTCGCGCGGCACCACGTGCAGGCGCCCGTCACGCCGGTAGCTGTGGAACACCGCGCGCTCCCGCCCCGGCCCGGCGACCAGCGCGCGGACCTCGTCACCGAGGAGCACGACCTTGTCCCCGGTGATCAGCGTGACCTCGTGGTGGCCGCTGTTCGGGGCCGGCGCGCCCCGCGCGCCCGACACCCCCGGACCGACCACCACCAGGCCTGCGGCGACCAGCACGGCCGCCCACGGCACGACACGCCAACGTGTGCTCTTCAACTCATCGACCTCCCGGTGAGGCGCCGCGCCTGGCGGAACACGGCCGGAAGGGCTCGGCGACCCGCCGGTGGCGGCGGAGGGACCGGGAGCGACGTTGCCCTGGGACCCCACCGACGCTAGAGGCCCCGGAAGAGCCGGACAGCCGCTGATTGGTCGGTCGGATCTTCACCGGTTCAGCGGAGTAAGCGGTTACCTACCGCTCGGTGACTGAGCCGTCGGCACCAACCGAGATACCGGCCTGCGGTCCACCCGCTGGGCAGTCCGGACCGTTCGGGTACGCCATTTCGGGGTGGACGGTCATCTCCCGGTCCACCACCGCGGAACCGGATTGGTCCACCAACCGCAGGGTCACGGAGACGGGACGCGCGGGCATCCGGGGGAGGTCGGCGAACCCGTGCTTCCCGCCGGTCGGCTCGACACGGGCACCGCACGAGTCGTCCGGCCCGGTGCCCGTGCACGTCGTGTCGCCGGCCCTGGTCGACGGGTACAGCTCCAACGTCGGGGTTGCACAGGAACCGTCCCAGCAAACCTCGATCGTGCCGGACACCACGTCCGGGTGCTCGACCTCCACGCCCACGCCGACGCGCGTGCCGATCTCCGTGCACGCCACACCGGCCCCGTCCACCGCCGCCCCGCACGCCGCGACCAGCAGCAGCACGCCCAACGGCCAAGTCCGTCTCCACATGCCCGGAGGACGGACCGCACGGCCGATCGGGTTGCGCGGCCGATCAAGTCGCGCGGTCGATCGGGTTGCGCGGCCGATCAGGTCGCGCGGTTCGCGCGACGCCACCACCGCCGTTTCCGCGGCTTCAGCTCACCCCGCCGCACGGCCCACTCGGCGAACCGCGCCGCGTCCTCGCGGAACCGCGTGCCGACCTCCTTCGGGTGCGCTCGGGCGTAGGCGTCGAACAACGGTCGGAACCGCTCACCCAACTCGGCCGCCACGTCCGGCCGCAGCATCTCCACGATCCCGCGCCGCTTGTTGAGCAGCGCACGCCTCTCGACGCGCAGGCGCTCCTCGTCGAAACCGGCGGGCGCGTCACCGTCCGCCAGCAGGGCCCGGAGCAACTCGGCCTGCGCCGCGGCCAGCCGGTCGCGCTGCGGCTGCGTCATCCCAGCACGGCCCGGATCGCCGCCAACTCGGCCGCCAGCTCCGCGTCGGCCGGGTAGTCGTCGTCCCGTTCCAGCAGCACACCCGGCGGGTCGACGCGGGCGCGGAGCTGGGCGAGCACGTCCAGCACCTCCGGCAGCACCGCGTGGGCGTGCGTGTCGTGGTAGAGGCCCTGGTGCTCCTCACCGCCCGCGACGTGCACGTAAGCCAGGCGTTCCAGGGGGATCTCGTCCAGGAAGCGGGCGACATCGGTGCCGAGGTTGCGGGCGTTGGCGTAGAGGTTGGCGACGTCGATCAGCAGGTGGCAGTCCGTGCGGTCGACCAGCTCGGCGAGGAACCGGCCCTCGGTGAGCTCGCCGTCCGGCCACTCGAGGAGGGCGGCGACGTTCTCCAGGGCGAGGGGCACGGGCAGGTCCCGCTGCGCCGCCTTGACGTTCGCGACGAGCACGTCGAGCGCGTCGCGGGTGCGGGGGAGGGGCATGAGGTGCCCGGAATCCAGACCGCCCGCGCGGACGAAGCAGACGTGGTCGCTGACCAGCGGGGCGTCGAGGGCCTCGGCCAGGGCGGCGAGGTGCGCGACGCGCGCGGCGTCCACCGGCTCCGCGCCGCCGAGGGAGAGGGAGACGGCGTGGGGGAGGACGGGGATGCCGCGCTCGCGGAGGAGGAGGACCGACTCGGGCAGGTGCTCGACGTGCAGGTTCTCCGCGACCACCTCGACGAAGTCAACCCCGGGCAACCGTTCCACGGTGAGATCGATCTCGGGCCGCCAACCTATCCCCACACCCAGCTTCCGCACGGGACACCTGTCTTCCCAGCCACTAATCTGACGATCACCCGAGCCGCCGCCGAAACACGATCGGGTGATCATCGCCGAACGACCTCAACAAAACGCCGTTATCATTGGCCTCGAACGTCGGTTGAAAACACAAGGCCGCCGCCTCAACCACCTCCATGTCCAACCCAGCCTCCACCACCCGCCCAACTCCCCGCCACCACGGCGTCCACCCACCGGCTCCCCCTCGCCCCAAGCCCTCGCCACCCAAGCCCCCAGCCGCGCCGCTCGCCTCCCACGGCCCGCCACCCCCAGCCCGCCCCAACCCGTCACACCTGCCCACGCCTGCACCCCACCGCCGCCCGCACACCGGCTTTCCGCCGCACGCCCGCTTCCCGCACACCCCGCGCCGCGCCTGCACGCCCGCCCGCGTCCGCACCCCCGCCGGACGTGGACGCCGGGAGCCTTCACGCCGGCCGAAGCGTGCACGCCCGCAGCCCTCACGCCCGCTGACGCGTGCACCCGCAGCCCTCACCCCCGCTGACCCGTGCACGCCTGCCGCTGCGCGCGTAGCCCACCGCCGCAGCCGCCCGGCCGGTCAGTCGCCCCCACCGCCGCCACACCCGCCACCGCCGCACGACGAGCCGCCACCGCACGACGAGCCGCCGCTCCCGCAACTGCTGCTGGAACAGCTACCGCACCCGCCGCCGCACGACGCGCCGCCATTGGACCCGCTCCCGCGCGACCGCCGTCGCAGCGTCGCCGCCGCGGCCGGTGCGATGCCCAGCACCTCCCACACGTGCTGGCGGTCGACCTTGCCGAGCAGGCCGTAGTAGGCGACGAGGGCGATCCGGTTCGGCGACACGGCGGTCCGCTCCAGCTGTCGCACCATGGCCGTCCCCGACCGCGTCAGCGGGCGGGCGATCCGGGTCAGGGCGAGCGACGCCACCAGCGCGCCCAGGACCACGACGGCGGCCACCGCGAACGGCAGGTCGAAGGCGATCAGCGCGATCACCGCGACCAGCCCCGTCGAGATGGTCAGCAGTCGCATCAGGCGCGCGGCCCGCCGCCGGCCCGCCGGCACGACCGCCCCGCGCGCGACCAGGTGTTGCCGCAGCGCCCGGGCCTCGGCGCTGCCGGCGGTCGCGGTGATCACGTCGCCCAGCGACCGCGGCAGCGCGCGGAGCACGTGCGCCTGCAGCGGGCTCCGGGGGGAACCCTGGCGGGCGACCGCGCTGACCAGGCCCGATCGTGAGATCCGCACCGCGCGGGCCTCGACCAGCGACACCACCGCGACCTCGGCCGCCCGGCCGGGGCCGCCGGCCAGGAAAGCCTGCTCCTCGAGGCTCAGGT
Source organism: Actinosynnema sp. NPDC059335 (assembly GCF_042752395.1). Classification (NCBI taxonomy): domain Bacteria; kingdom Bacillati; phylum Actinomycetota; class Actinomycetes; order Pseudonocardiales; family Pseudonocardiaceae; genus Actinosynnema; species Actinosynnema sp. NPDC059335. The sequence continues at coordinate 41,443 of NZ_JBHYXZ010000016.1, forward strand.
CCGGGCCGAGGCCCGGGACCGAGCCGAAACCCGCACCCCGACCGGGCTCAGGCGTCGAACCCGCCGAACCCGTCGTACCCGGTGTCCACGACGTCGCCACCGTCATCGCCCTCCAACCACTGCCCGGCCAACCACCCGCCCGCGAACCACCCACCGGCCACCAGCCACCCGTTGCGCCGCTGCCAGCGTCGCGGTTCGACCACCACGGCACGCCTGCGCCGGGGGAGCGGTGCCTGGGACGTTTCCGCAGGTGCGATCGGTTCCACCCGTTCACCGTCGAACACCGCCGTCCGCTCACCGTCGAACACCGCCGGGTCGACCCGCGCCGGTCCCCGCGCGGACGTCGGGGGCGGCGCGGCGGTCCGGGTCAGGCCGTAACGGGCGGTCAGCTCGGCCGGGTCGACCGGGGCCAGGCCCGCCGTCGCCTCCTCGTACGCCCGCGCGCCACGCCTGGTCAGGACCGGCGGCGGGCCCAGCAGCAGCACGACCGCCGGCACGCCGGCGGCCGACAGCGCGACGGCCGTCGCCCACCCGCCCGGACCGGCCACGACGCCGACCACCGCCACCGCCGCCAACGGCACGACCGCCAACACCGCCCGCGCCAACCGACGCCGCGGCGACACCAGCAACCCGCCCTCGACCAGACGCCGCCCGAGCTGCCGGGCGGGTCCGCTGGTGGCCGCGCCGACCACCAGTTCGTCCAGGTCGCACGGCCGCGCCAGCCGGGCGAGCACGACCCCCTGCAGCGCCGACGCCGGCGGCTCGTCCGGGCCGGGCACCGCGGCGGCCACCGAACCGGACACCCGCGCCCGGTTCTCGGCCACCAGCCCGGCCAACGCCACCTCGACCGCCCGCACCGGGCCGCCGCCGAGGTACCCGATCTCCTCGAAGTCCAGCGGCCGGTTGGGCACGGTTCCCGTGACCCGCTTCACCCGCAGGCCCAGGACCACCGCGGCGACGAGCGCCGGGCCGTACCACCACAGGAACGTCATGGCCGCCACCCTAAGAGGTCGCCCGCGCGGTCAAGCCCCGAAAGCGCCAACCCGCCGAACCGCCAACCCGCCGAACCGCCAACCCGCCAAAGCGCCAACCCGCCAAAGCGCCGACCCGCCGAACCGTCAACCAGCCCAGAGCGGCAAGAGCCCCAAGAGCGCCAACCGGGAGGACGAGAGCGACGGGAGAACCCGGTCCGTCAGCCCCCGCCCCCGCCGCAACCGCCACCCCCGCCGCACGACGATCCACCGCCGGAGCAACTGCTCCCACCGCCGCAACTCGCCGCCGTGTACGTCCCCGCCGCGAGAGCCCCGCCGGTCGCCGCACGGGTGCGCGGCCGCACCGCCGCCCGCAACGCGCCGTCCGGGTGCCCGCCGAACCCGTTGAGGGCGACCAGTTCGGCGGCCGACGCGGAACCGCTCCTCGCCCGCGCGACCGCCGCACGCCCCTTCGCGGTGCGCGCCAACACCTTCACCTTCACCAGCGCGAGCACCAGCACGCCGGTCAGCACGAGCTGCAACGTCAACCACCCCACGGGCGCGCCGATCACCAGCCCGTTCACCCACCGCACGACCCCGACCGCGAACAGCAGCACCATCGGCGCGACCGCCACCCGCGTCCACCGCCGAGCCGCCTCCGGCGGCACCAGGTAGTCCATTTCGGACAGACGACGGCCGACCGCGCGCGGCGCGTCCTGCTCCGACACCGACGTGATGAGCAGCGTCAACGTCCGGTAGCGGTAGCGCGTCGCGTCGGCCAGCACGGCCTGGTCGACCGGGTGGTCGGCGACCGCGGAACCGGCCAGCCGCACCGAGCCGTTGCGCGCGGGCACGAGCGTGCCCGAGTCGATCAGCCTGGCCACGGACGCCTCGACGGCCCGTCGCGGTCCGCCGGCCAGGTAGGCGAGGTCGATCAGGTCGAGTGGGGGGGGGGGGGGGGGGGCCCCCCCCCCCCCCCCCCCCCCCCCCCCCCCACCCCCCCCCCCCCCCCCCCCCCCCCCCCCCCCCG
>NZ_JBHYXZ010000016.1:43451-58472 GCF_042752395.1 Actinosynnema sp. NPDC059335
GGCGGGGGCCCCCCATCTGTACGGGTTTCTGCTTGGTGGGGCGCCGCTTCCAGGGTCCGACCACGACCGGGACGCCGGACCGCGTCCACCGCAGGCGCACTCGGACGAAGACCGCGAAGGCCAGCGACAACGCCAGCGCGATCCAGTACAGCTCCAGGAACTCCGGTCCGGACAACCCCCACGGTCGCTCCACGGTCCACCCCCTGTGGCCCCCGGTGGAAACAGCGTCCACCGACTAGGAGGCAATCGTGTGCGCCGGGCCACACCCCGGCAAGGGTGCTTGAGCAAGCCTTAGGGTTCCGGCCGGTTTCAGGGGTCCTCCCGGCAGAGGTCGGGAGGACCGTCGGACGTCAGGAGGATCCGCGGACGTCAGGAGGACGAAGCGCCGTCCACGCCCCCGGAGCCCTCACCGTCGGTGCCCTTGAAGATGCGCATGATCCCTCCCAGTGTCGATACGGCATCGTCGTTCGGCGTAGCGCCTTCAGTCTGCTGGACCGCGGGTGCTTTCGACCAGACGCAAGCTCACCGAGTTGATGCAATAGCGCTGATCCGTCGGGGTGTCGTAACCCTCGCCCTCGAACACGTGCCCCAGATGGCTGTGGCACGTCGCGCACAGCACCTCCGTCCGGACCATCCCGTGGCTGCGGTCCTCGCGCAGGATCACCGCGTCACCGGCCAGGGGCGAGAAGAACGACGGCCAGCCGCAGTGCGAGTCGAACTTGGTCTCGCTGCGGAACAGCTCCGCGCCGCACGCGCGGCACGTGTAGAGGCCCTCGGTCTTGGTGTCCGTGTACTCGCCCGTCCAGGCGGGCTCGGTGCCCGCGTCGCGCAGCACCGCGTACTCCTTCGGGGTCAGCATCTCCCGCCACTCCGCCTCGGAGTGGACCACCTTCGGGGTGGCGCCGACGACAGGTTCCATGCCTCCACGGTAGACGACCCGGCGCGGGCCCGGAGGCGGGCGGAACCTCAGGAGAAGAAGACCCAGACGAGCGTGCCCAGGTAGTACCAGACGCTGATCAGCACACCCAGCAGGATCAGCCCCACCACGACGACCGCGACCAGCCGGCGCAGCCCGCCCGCCCGGTTCGCCGAGTCCGCGAACTGCCCGACGCCCGCGACGGTGCCCTCGACGGTGAAGCTCGGCGGCTGCTGCTGCATCCGCCCCAGGTGCTCGGCGAACGCCCTGGTCTCGGGGTCGTCGGGGTCGAGCCCGATCAGCTCGTCCTCGATGCTGTTCCGCGGGCGCTCGTCCGGCGCGTCGGCGGCTCTGGCGCTGGCCATGGGCCCCAGCGTATCGGGCGATTCAAGCCGCCGGCCGGGTCAACTCGGCCTCAGCTCACCAGGGCGGGTGACGGCCGGACCGCGCCCACCGGTCGGCCGTGGCCCAGGACGGGGACCGTGGCCAGCTCGTCCGGCGCGTCCACGCCCAGCTTGCGCAGCGCCGCCACCACGACCACCGCCCTGGCCCGGCTGGAGCCGTCCGCGATCTTGCACGCCACGGCCTCGCCGGTGGGCAGGCCGATCGCGTAGACGCCTTCCGCGCCGTCCTTGGCCACCGCGCCCGGGATCGCGCGCATGAGCTTGGTGACGTCCCGGTCGGTGCCGCCGACCCACTCCGGGTGGCGGTTCATCGCCTCCGCGATCCGCCGCTCCGGGCCGTCCGCCGCGCCCGCCAGCGTGCCGAACGCCCTGGCCAGCCCGGCGAGGCTGATGCCGAACAGCGGTGCGCCGCAGCCGTCCACGCCCTCCGCGCCGATGCGCTCGCCGGCCAGCTCCTCCAGCGTCTCGCGGACGGCCCGCTGGAGCGGGTGGCCCGGGTCGAGGTAGTCGTGCGTCGACCAGCCGTTGACGACGCAGGTCGCCAGCATGGCGGCGTGCTTGCCGGAGCAGTTCATGTACTGCGGGGCCTTGGCCCGGCCCGCCCGCAGGTGCGCCCGCAGCGCGTCCTCGCCGATCGGCAGGTCCGGGGTGCACTGCAACGCGGTCTCGTCCAGGCCGTGCGCGCGGAGGATGCGGTGCACGCCGTCGACGTGGAAGTCCTCGCCGGAATGGCTCGCGCAGGCCAGGGCCAGCAGCTCGCCGTCGAGGTCGAGGCCGTGGCGCAGCATGGCCAGCGCCTGCACCGGCTTGTTGGACGAGCGCGGGTAGGTGGTGTCGTGCGGGCGGCCCACGGCGAGCACCTCGCGCCCGGTCCGGTCCAGGGCGATCACCGAGCCGTGGTGCACCGACTCCAGGAACGCGCCGCGCCACACCTCGGCGACCAGTTCGTGTGCCATGCGTCCCTCCACCGTGCTCTGCCAACTGTCGACAGTTAACATTGCGAGGACTTCTCGCGCTAGGAGACGTTCGTGACACCTCCCGTGCACTTGAGCTTGGCCGGTCAGGCCGTGGACGTGCTCCGCGAGCTGGTGCTGACCGGCGACATCCCGCCGGGCACGCGGGTCAACGAGGTGGAGCTGGCCCAGCGGCTGGGCATCTCGCGCGGTCCGCTGCGCGAGGCCATCCGGCACCTCGCCTCGGAGGGCCTGCTGGTGCTGGCCCCGCACCGGGGCGCGTCCGTGCCGACGGCCGACGCCGACGACGTGCGGGCCCTGTTCGAGCTGCGGACCGCGCTGGAGTGCGCGGCGGCGGAGCTGGCGGCGTCCCGGCGCACGGAGGCCGACGTGGTGCGGCTGCGCGCGGTGTGCGAGGAGTCGCGGCGGGCGTACTCGGCGGGCGAGCGCTTCCCGTACCGGCTCGACCTGGCGTTCCACCAGGCGTTGCTGGACGCGGCGCGCAGCCCCCGGATCGCCGAGCAGGTGCGGCTGGCGCAGCAGCGGGTGGTGCTGCTGCGCAGCGGGCTGCGGGACGACCCGCCGCACCAGCACGCGTCGCTGGACGACCACGACGCCCTGGTCGCGGCCGTCGCCGCCGCCGACCCGACCCGCGCGGCCGACGTGATGCGCAAGCACCTGGCCCGCGTGTGCGCCCAGATGCTCACCAGCCTCGGCTGACCGCGCGCGGAGGTCGTGAGCCGAGGTCGCGGGCGGAGGTCGTGAGCGGAGGTCGTGAGCGGTCGCGACCGGTCACGGAGGGCCGGTCGCGACGGCCCGCGTCACGACCCGCCGTCAGCCCAGCGACCCGGTGACCTTCGCGTGGCCCTTGAGCAGGTTGCGGGCGATGGTGCGGCGCTGGATCTCGTCCGTGCCCTCGTAGATCCGCAGCAGCCGCAGCTCCCGGTACCAGCGCTCGATGGGCAGCTCGCGCGTGTAGCCCATGCCGCCGTGGACCTGCAGCACCCGGTCCACGATCTCGTTCGCCTTGATGCCGCCGTACAGCTTCGCCATGCTCTGCGCCTGCCGCGAGTCCGCGCCCTGGTCGACCAGCCACGCGGCGTGCAGCACGAGCCAGCGCAACGCCTCGATCTCCACCGCCGAGTCCGCGATCATCCACTGGATGGCCTGGTACTCCGCGATCGGCCGGCCGAACGCGACCCGGTTGTTGGCCTGCTCGATCGCCATCTCCACGAGCCGCTCGCACGAGCCGATCGCCCGCGCGGGCAGCAGGTAGCGGCCCTGGCCGATCCACTGCATGGCCAGGTGGAAGCCCTTGCCGACCTCGCCGAGCACGTTCTCCTCGGGCACCCGCACGTTGTCGAACACCAGCGCCGCCGGACCCCACTGGCCCATGGTCTGGATCGGCTCGGACTTCCAGCCCATGTCCCGGTCGACCAGGAAGCACGTGACGCCGCCGTCCGCGCCCTTCTCCTTGTCCGTCACGGCGAACACCATCACGAAGTCCGCCTCGTTGCCCTGCGTGATGAACGTCTTCTCGCCGTTGATCACCCAGTCCTTGCCGTCCTTCACCGCGGACGTCCGGATCGCCTTGGCGTCCGACCCCGCGCCCGGCTCGGTGATCGCGAAGCAGGACACGCGCTCGCCGGAGATCGTGGGCAGCAGGTAGCGCTGCTTCTGCTCCTCGTTGGCGTGGAACAGGATGTTGTCGGCGTACCCGCCGAACCGGAACGGCACGAACGTGCGGCCCAGCTCCGCCTCCAGCAGCGCCGTCATCACCGCGCCGAGCCCCATGCCGCCGTACTCCTGCGGCGTGAGCACGCCGAAGAACCCGGCCGCCTTCGCCTTGTCCTGCAACTCCTTCAGCTCGTCCCGGGTCAGGCCGGGTTGCCCGAGGCGCTCGCGGCGCAGCACCTCCGGCTCCAGCGGCGCCACCTCCCTGCGCACGAAGGTCCGCACCCAGTCGCGGATCTCCTTCTGCTCCTCGTCCAGCGCGAAGTCCATGCCGTCCGTCCTCCCTCTACCCTCTACGCGAACGCGTTGACGCCGGTCAGCGCCCGGCCGATGAGCAACTTCTGGATCTGGCTGGTGCCCTCGTAGAGGGTCGTGACGCGGGTGTCGCGCAGGTACTTGCCGACGGGGTACTCGTCGACGTAGCCGTACCCGCCGAAGACCTGGATGGCGTTGTTGGCCACGCGCACGGCCGCCTCGCTGGCGTACAGCTTGGCCATGGACGCCTCCGTGCCGAACGGCTCGCCCCGGTCGGCGAGGTCCGCGCACCGCCACGTCAGCAGGCGGGCCGCGTCGGTCTCCACCGCCATGTCCGCCAGCAGCTCCTGCACGAGCTGGAACCCGGCGATGGGCCGGCCGAACTGCTGCCGCTGCTTCGCGTACCCGACCGCGGCCTCCAGCGCGCCGCGGGCCGCGCCGACGCACCCGGCGGCCACCGACATCCGGCCGCGGTCCAGGGCCTGCATGGCCAGCCTGAAGCCCGCGCCCTCCTCGCCGAGGCGGCACGCGTCGGGCACCCTCACGCCGTCGAGCGCCAGCTCGGCCGTGGCCTGGCCGCGCATGCCGAGCTTGCCGCGGATCTCGGTGGCGGTGAAGCCGGGCAGGTCGGTCGGCACCAGGAACGCGGTGATCCCCTTGGGCCCGGGACCGCCGGTCCGGGCGAAGACCAACGCCACGTCGGCCCACGTCCCGTTGGTGATGAACACCTTGCGGCCGGTGATCAGCCAGTCGCCGCCGTCCCGGACGGCCCGGGTCGCGAGCGACGCGGCGTCGGAGCCCGTGCCGGGTTCGGTGAGGCCGAAGCAGCCCAGCTCGCGGCCCGCGCACAAGCCGGGCAGCCAGCGCCGCTTCTGCTCCTCCGTGCCGTGCTTGGCGATGGTCTTGCCGACCAGGCCGAGCGAGACCGAGACGATGCCGCGCACGGCCGAGTCGCCCCGCGCGATCTCCTCCAGCACGAGGCAGTAGGCCAGGTGGTCGCCGCCGGAGCCGCCGTGCTCCTCGGCGACGCCCAGGCCGAGGAAGCCCACCTCGCCCAGGGCGGGCACCAGGTCGCGGTCGATCGCCTCGTCCCGGTCCCAGCGCGCGGCGTGCGGGACGATGCGCTCCTCGGTGAACCGGTGTGCCAGCTCCTTGAGCTGCCGGTGTTCGTCGGAGATGCGCAGATCCACCGGGGTGCCCTCCTAACCGAACGGTGTTAGGTTATCTAACCTAGGCGCGGAATCGACCACAGGCAAGGGGAGCCGACATGCCGAGGAGCCCGATCCTGAGTGCCTCGCGCATCCGGACCGCCGCACTGCACATCATCGACCGCGACGGCCTGGACGGCCTGTCGATGCGCAAACTCGCCGCTGAGCTGGGCGTTCAGGCGGCCTCGCTGTACGGGCACGTGAGCACCAAGGACGACCTGCTGCACGAGGTGGCGGCGGAGATCCTGGAACGCGTCGACGTGTCCGGGTTCGAGGGCGGCGACTGGCGGCACGGCCTGCGCAGCTGCGCCCGCTCCTACCGGGCGGCCCTGGCCGCCCACCCCAACATCGTGCCGTTCCTGGCGTACGGGCCGGCGCACCGCGAGGCGTCGCTGCGCCGGCTCGACGTCGTGCACGGCGGGCTCGTCGCGTCCGGCTGGACGCGACGCGAGGCGACGATGATCGCCGCGTCGCTGATGTACCTGGTGTTCGGCGCGGCGCTGAGCTCGTTCTCCAGCGGGTTCACCGAGGACCAGTCGTTCTACCGGGACCGCTACCCGAACCTGGACAAGGCCCACCTGCTGCCTTCCGTGGCCCGCGAGCTGGACCACGACAGCTTCGAGCTGGCCCTGGACGCGTTCGTCACCGGGCTGGGGGCGCGAGCGCGCGGCTGAGCCGGGAGGCCAGGTCGGCGGCGTCCGCGGGCGCGACGGTGATCCAGTCGGAGCCCGTCGTCGCGTACCGCCCGCGCGGCGTGTCGATCCAGGTGATCGGCTGCTCGGAGCCGTCCACGGCGAAGTGCCCGGTGCCCGTCACGGGACCCGCCAGCATCTCCCGCACGGCCCGGACGTCCGGGTTGCCGGTCCGCCGGACGGCCCGCGTGAAGCCCTGCGGCTCGTCGTCGGGCGCGAGGTCCTTCGCCGCCACCGTCACGGGCCTGCCCGGTCCGGCCCGCAGGGGCGGCACGACCCCGACCGCCCCCTCCACGGGGCCGGGCACCACGTCCAGCAGCACGAACCCGTCCTCCTGCACGGCCCGGACCGCATAGGCGCCGCGCGCCACCACGACGGCCCGCAGCATGGAGTCGGCGTGGACGTCCGGCATGCCCAGCACGGTGATCCGGGTGGCCGGGCGGTGCAGCAGGCGCAGGGCGTCCTCGAGATCGGCCTCGGGCCGGCCGCGCCGGGCGAGCCCCCGGCGGTCCAACTCGGCGTACACGTCCTGCCGCACCCTCCGCCGCTCGTCGAAGGTCGAGCCGGGGGAGGGCAGGTCGAAGGGGTAGGGGACGGGGCCCGCGTCGAGGTCGTCCCAGAGGATGTCGAAGGCGGGCAGGGGGAGTGCGGCGACCCGTCTCATTCGCCGATGGTCTCCGGCGCGACCATGCGCGTGTCGTCGAAGTACTCGTCGGTGGGGATGAGGTACTTCGTCTGGTGCTCCTGGTCCTCCGCACCGGCCGTGCCGGCGGGCGCCGCCGCCCCGACGGGCGCCATCCCGGGCGCCACCCGCCCCTGACCGCCCGAGGACCCGAACGCCCCGCTCCCGGCGGGCCCGAACCCACCCGCCCGCTGCGCGCCTCCCGGCACTCCCGGCCCACCCGGCGCACCTGCGCCACCGCCTCCCGCTGCCGGGAAACCACCGGGCATACCCGGCCGACCACCCCTGCCTCCACCGACGGGCGACCCACCACCGGGTGGCGTGACACCGCGCGGCGGGACGACCGGGCCGGTCGCGGGCCTGCGTCCGGGCGGCATCATCGCGGGCGGCAATCCCGGCGGCGTGACCGGCTGCTGGTGGTAGCCGGGAGTCGGCGGCGTCAACGGCGGTGGCGTGGTGGACGGGGTGGTCCACGAGGCCCGCGTCGTGCCATCGCTACCGCCAACCACCGTGGGCCCGGGAACCTGCGTCGTCGCGGCCACGGCGGTACCGGTGCCACCGACGTTCCCGATCCGCTCGTTCGAGTCCACCGACCCGGTGGACACGGACGAGGGCTTCGGGTCCACGTCGACCGTGTTGTGCTCCTGCGTGACCTTGGGAGGCTCGGCGAGCGCGGGCATGCCGAGCGTTGCCGAGTACAGCGCGTTGTCCCTGGCGTACATGACGTTGACGGCTTCGGCGTGCGCCGCGTCCGCCCTCGCTTTTTGCGCCACGTAGAGAAGTGGCGCGGTCATCTGCTTGATGATGTCGCCGCTGTTGGCCATGGAGGAGTAAATTTCGTCCGGAGTCGGCTCCACCAGTGGGGGCATCCGTCGTGCGGCTTCGCTGACGATTTCCGTCTGTGTGGAGATTATTTCGCCGGTGCGCGTGAACTGGACACCCGCCGCGTCGCTGAACTTCCCCAGGTCGAGGAGGGCGTTCCGTGCGGCCTCGGCTGCGGAGCCCTTCCACCCGTCGCGTGACATGGTGATGATGCCGGATATGTCCACCGCCAGTTCGGAGAGGGCCTCCCCGAGGTTCTTCCACCTGGCAGCGCCTTCGCGCGAGAGTTCCAGGTCCAGCTTGTTCGTGACCGTTTCGATGAGTTCCCTGTGGGATGTCCCCTCATAGCGGCCGTCGGGACTGGGCAGCTCGGGCCTCGACTTCATCGGTGTGTCCTCCCGTGATTCAGGGAAGCTTGGGGGCGATCAGTTCTGCGGCCTTGGTGGCCCGCTCGCATGCCGCCGAAGTGTCGGTGGAGGTGGCTTTGACGGTGCCGATCACCTGGACGCTCGATGTCGCCGAAGTGGAGATCACCACGTAACAGACGTATTTCGCGTTCGCCGGCGCTTCGACCCGGATCGCGTCGTATTCCCCGATCTTGGTGGTCGCGGTGTGCTCCCCGTCGAGGTTCAGGTCGTCGGCTCCGTCGTCGGGGTGGATGCCCGCGCTCGCCGCGCCGTCACCGGTGCCGTACCAGTTGCACGTCTTGATGCCCCCCACGGAGTCTTCTTTGCCGGGGTGGCGAAGCCCGAGCCGGCCGACGTCGTCGGAGGTCAGGAGGTCGCACGGTGCCAGATCGGTCAATGCGCTGGCTTCCCGGACCGAGGAGGAGATCGTCGGCGCGGACGGGGATGCCGGGCGGTCCACGTCCACGGGCTTCGGGGTGCCCGCGGTGTCGCTTCCGGCGCAGCCGGTCGCCAGCAATGCCAAGCCGATGGCGCACGCGGTGGCGAGGCGTGTGGTTGCACGGTTCATCACTGGACTTGTCCTTCTATGTGGCCGAAGACGGATTTCTGGGTGTCATCCGTGCGCAGGTAGTACGCCCCGCTCTTCTTGATCTCTTCTGCCAGGTCCTCGATCGCCTGGGCCAGCTTCGGTATGAGGGTGGCGAGCACGTGTGCGGCGATCTTCCGGTTGACCTCGCCAATTTTTTCCGCGTAGCCGCCGCCGAGCGAATTCCCGCTGGTGAGGTACGTCGAGAACATCGTCATGTCGTCAAGCAGTTGGACACGTATTGCCGACAGTTTCTTGGTTATCGAGTCAACGGCCTCGGGATCGATGGACAGGGCTCCCGCGTCGTTGGCGGCGGCGAGCGCGCGCGTCACGGCACCCACCTTGTCGATGCCGATGTCCCACCAGGACTCTCCGAATTCCTCCCCGCGGCGTCCACCGGCATTGGCCAACCTTGCGCTACCGTCCTCGACCACAGGGCATACCCCTCCCTGGCGCGCCTCGCATGTCGATCAAGGACTGTAGCGCAGTACCATGGTAGGTGTGGACCACTGGTCCCACGTCATCCAAATGGTGTACCTGTCACCCGCAGTTTTCGTGCTTCATTCACGTGATGATTTCTCGCATTGAATCGCCACGGTTGGTGACGTCCGCGCCCGGTACGAACGCCTGGTCGTTGTTAGGCTCACCCGTATGGCCCAGGCTGTGGAACTGACCGTCGGTGAACGCGTGGTGCGGGTGTCGAACCCGGGCAAGGTCTACTTCCCCGAGCGTGGGATCACGAAGATCCAGGTGGTGGAGTACTACCTGGCCGTCGCCGAACCCCTGCTCCGCGTCCTCCGCGACCGCCCGACGACCCTGAAGCGGTACGTCGACGGCGTGACCGGCGAAGCCTTCTACCAGAAGCGCCTGCCCAAGGGCGCTCCCGAGTGGGTCGAAACGGCGCGCGTCAAATTCCCCTCCGGCCGCCCCGCGGACGAGGTCTGCCCCACCGAACCCGCCGTGCTGGCGTGGGCGGCGAACCTCGGCACCTTCGACTTCCACCCCTGGCCCGTCCGGCGGGCGGACACCGATCGGCCGGACGAGTTGCGCGTCGACCTCGACCCGCAGCCCGGCACCGGCTTCCGGGACGCGGTGGACGTGGCGATGGTGCTCCGCGAGGTGCTGGGGGAGTTGGGCCTCACCGGCTACCCGAAGACGTCCGGCGGCCGGGGCGTCCACGTGGCGGTGCGCATCCGGCCCGAGTGGGACTTCGTGGACGTGCGGCACGCCGTGATCGCGTTGGCGCGCGAGGTGGAACGGCGCGTGCCGGACAAGGCCACCACGTCCTGGTGGAAGGAGGAGCGCGGCGAGCGCGTCTTCCTCGACTTCAACCAGGCCGCCCGCGACCGCACGATCGCGTCCGCCTGGTCGGTCCGCGGCACGCCGCGCGCCACCGTCTCGACCCCCGTCACGTGGGATCGCCTGTCCACAGTGGACCCGGACGACTTCGACGTCCTCACCGTCCCGGCCTACCTGGCCGAGCACGGCGACCCGCACGCCTCCCTGGACGACGAGGCGTTCGGCATCGAGGAGCTGCTGGAGTGGTACGCGGCCGACGACCGGGGCGAGATGCCGTACCCGCCGGACTACCCCAAGATGCCCGGCGAGCCGCCCCGCGTGCAGCCGTCGCGGAAACGGAACTGACCCGCCCGGGTTCATCCGTCCGTGTGGTGCTCCGGCCGTGGGCCCGCCCCGCGGGTGCGCGCGCGACGCCGTGGACGCCCAGGTTGCGCGCACCACGACCCGGACCACCGGTCCCGGCCGCACGGACGGGCGTATCGCCTGGCCCACGGCGGCGGAGCAGGGTGGGCCGCATGAGCGACCGACGCATCGAGGTGGTACTGCCGGCGGACGTGTCCGCGCACGACTACACGGCCGTCGCGCACGCCGTCTGGACGGTGTTGAGCGACGCCGGGTTGGACGCGGACACGGCGCTGCGCTCCGACGACGACGAACCGGACGAGACCCCGGAAGGCGGCCGTTGAGCCGATCCCTCGGAACGGGAGGGCCTCCCGGCGCGGAGGTCCCCGCGTGCCCCACGACCGCTCCCACCTGCGGCTGGAACGGTCGGAGCCCTGCGCCAACCGGTTGTTTCCGACGCCGCTTCGGCCGCGATCCGGCTCCTCCTCTCGTACCATGGGGGCAACGCCGGAGAACAGGGAGGCAGCCGATGACCCAGGCGTACGTGGTGCGGTTCGTCGGCGGTCCCCTCGACGGCCGGGTCGACTCGCACGCCAGGCCGCCCGAGGGCCCGAAGCAGACCGTCACCCACGTCCACCTGCACGGCGGCCCCAAGATCGTGCACCACTACGACCTCCAGTACGCGGTCGAGTACGGCTGCGAGTACCGGCTCCGCGTCGAGGACTGACGCCGCTTCTTGACACGGTCAGAAGCCCGCGACCGTAGACACGCCCCTCACCAGCGGTTTACCGTTTGAAGCGCGTGAGAGCGCTCTCACAAGGTTGTGAGCCCTGCTGGAGGTCCCTGTGCGTTCACCCCGCCCCCACCTGGCGGCCCTGGCGGTCGCCGTGGCCGCGGCCGCCGTCATCCCCCTCGCCCTGCCCGCGACGGCCGGCGCCGTCACGGTCGGCGCCGGCAGTTACGCCACCACCCGCCCGGCGGGCGCGGTCGGCCCGTCCGACGCGAACGGCTCCGCCGTGTCGCCGAAGGTCACCGCCCGGATGGCCGGCCGGCCGGTCCCGACCAACGACTGGTGGTCGTCCCTGGCCTTCCAGCGCTACCCCGGCAACCCGTACTCCGAGAACATGTACGCCCACCCGCTGACCTTCCACGCGGCGGCCCAGGGCCTCGGCGTCGGCCACCCGACCAGCCCCGCCATCACCCCGGACGGCCGGTTCTACGAGTTCATGCACACCGACGACCTGTTCGTCGGCGTCAGCGGCCTGAACGCGCCGCGCACCCAGGTCGACGGCTGGTCCGACTGGACCGTCACGCCACTGTGGACGGACGGCACGCGCACCCTGCGCACCACCATCGGCCACGGCTCGCCCTACGTCTACGCCGAGGCCGGCGGCGGCGCGGCCCGCGTCGGCTTCAACGGGGCCACCACGATCTGGAGCAACACCGGCACCACGCTCGGCGTCACCGTCAACGGCCGCGACTACGCGCTGTTCTCGCCGAGCACCTGGAACCTCGTCGGCACCGCCGAGGCCACCTCCGCGGCCGCCTTCTTCTCCGTCGCCGTGCTGCCGAGCCGCGACGCGCTGCCCCTGTTCCAGCGCTACGCGTTCTCGTTCGTCACCGACACCAAGGTCAGCTGGACCTACAACGCGGCGAACGCCCAGCTCACCGCCACCTACACGGCCACGACCACGGCCCGCCAGGGCACCCAGACCGGCACCCTCCAGGCCCTCTACCGGCACCAGTGGCTCAACTCCTCCGACGCCGTCACCGGCTACCGCTACCCCTCGCCCCGCGGCGAGATGCGGTTGCGCGAGGGCGCGTCGTTCACCACCCGCAGCACGTTCAACGGCGTCCTGCCCGCGCTGCCGCTGTCCTCGGCGGCCGACCGGAACCGGCTGCGCGCCGAGATCGACCAGGAGCTGAACGCGGCCGACCCGTGGAAGGGCGCGGGCGACACCTACTGGACCGGCAAGGCGCTGTGGCGGCTGGCCGCGCTGGCCCGCGTAGCCAACCAGATCGGCTACACCGAGGGCCGCGACCGGCTGCTCGGCCTGGTCCGCGACCGGCTCACCGACTGGCTCACCGCGACCCCCGGCGAGACCGACCGGCACTTCGCCTACGACGCCACCTGGGGCACGCTGATCGGCTACCGCGCCGCCTACGGCACCGACGCCGAGCTGAACGACCACCACTTCCACTACGGCTACTACGTGCTCGCCGCCGCCGTCCTCGCGCAGCACGACCCGACGTGGGCGTCGGACTCCCGCTACGGCGGCATGGTCAAGCTGCTGGTCAAGGACGCCAACAACTACGACCGCGCCGAGACCCGCTTCCCGTTCCTGCGCAACTTCGACGCCTACGCGGGCCACGGCTGGGCGTCCGGGCACGCCGGGTTCGCGCACGGCAACAACGAGGAGTCCTCGTCCGAGGCGATGATGTTCGCCACCGCCGCCGTGCTGTTCGGCCAGGCCACCGGCGACACCGCGCTGCGCGACGCGGGCATCTACCTGCACACCACGCAGGAGACCGCGATCGCGCAGTACTGGTTCGACAAGGACGACGCCGTCTTCCCCGCCTCCTACCAGCACGGCACGGTCGGCATGGTGTGGGGCGCGGGCGCGAGCTACAGCACGTGGTGGACGGCGAACCCCGAGGAGATCCACGGCATCAACATGCTGCCGATCACCGGCGGCTCGCTCTACCACGCCGACTACAAGGCCGACATCCTGCAGAACATCGCGGAGCTGCGCGCCAACAACGGCGGCGCCGAGGTGGAGTGGAAGGACATCATCACCCAGTTCCTGGCGCTCGCCGACCCGGCGCAGGCGCTGTCGCAGTACGGCTCGGGCCTGGAACCCGAGGCCGGCGACTCCCGCGCGCACGCCTACCACTGGATCACGTCGCTGAACACCTACGGCACGCCGGACACCTCCGTCACCGCGAACGTGCCGACGCACGCCGTGCTGAGCAAGAACGGCGCCCGCACCTACGTCGCCTACAACCCCGGGACGACGACCGCCACCGTCACGTTCTCCGACGGGCAGACGCTGTCCGTGCCGGCGTCGTCCACCGCGTGGCGCGGCCCGGCCGGCACCGGCGTCGACTCCGGCTCCGGCGGCGTGAACCCGACGTCCACCACCACGACCACGTCCACCACCACGACGACCACAACGACGACGAGCACCACCACCACCACGACCGCCCCGCCGGTCAGCCGGGACGCGTTCGGCACCATCCAGGCCGAGTCCTACGACCAGCACAACGGCGTGTTCAAGGAGACGACCACCGACACCGGCGGCGGCCAGAACATCGCCGGCCTCGCCAACGGCGACTGGGCGCTCTACCGCGGCGTCGACTTCGGCAGCCGCACCGCCCGCCAGTTCGTCGCCCGCGTCGCCAGCGGCGCGACGGGCGGCGTGAGCGGCCTGGTCGAGGTCCGGGTCGGCAGCCCCACCGCCGCGCCCGTCGGCAGCTTCGCCATCGCCAACACCGGCGGCTGGCAGAGCTGGCGCACCGTGCCCGCCAACGTCACCGGCCTGACCGGCAGGCACGACGTCTACCTGACCTTCACCAGCGGCCAGCCGGCCGACTTCGTCAACGTCAACTGGATCACGTTCGGTTCCTAAACCTGCCGCCGCATCCCGCTCCACCGGAGGAGATCGGATGAACGCGAGAATGAGAGGTGTCCTCGGCGCCGCGTCCGTCGCGCTGGCACTGGCCCTGCTCGGGTCGGTGATCGCCTACCAGCCGGCGGGCGCGGGCCCCCTGGTGAACCACGACAACCACCCGGCCGCACCGGACGCGCGCCAGGCCGCGGCCATCGAGGGTCAGGCCGGCATCCAGGCCGCGTCGGAGTTCCGCGCGAACTGCCGCGCGAGCCACCGGTCCGGCGACGACCCGATCATCTACCCCAACCAGACCGGCGCGTCGCACGTGCACGAGTTCTTCGGCAACCGGTCGACCAACGCGTCGTCCACGTACACGTCGCTCAAGGCGGCGGGCACCACGTGCGACCCGGTGGTCGACCTGTCCGCCTACTGGGTGCCCACGCTCTACAAGAACGGGCAGCCGGTCGCGCCGGAGAGCGTCACCGTGTACTACCAGGGCATCCACGACATGCAACGCGCCGTCGCCCACCCGCCCAACATGAGGTACGTCGTCGGCAACGCCCGGGCCACCAGCCCGGACCAGAACCCGTCCGCGCGGTGGTCGTGCACCACGCAGTCGCCCTCCAGCCGGGACTTCATGAACTGCCCGGCGGGGACCAAGCTGGAGACCTACCTCGACTTCCCGACCTGCTGGAACGGCCGGGACCTGGACAGCCCCAACCACAAGGACCACATCGTGTTCTGGGCCGGCTCCTGCCCGTCCACGCACCCCGTGGTCCTGCCGCGGCTGGAGTTCCTGATCACCTACCCGGTCAACGGCGGCGGGCTGTCGCTGGGCGGGACGGTGAACGGGGTCAACGTCACCAACGCGCCGGGGTACACCTTCCACGGTGACTTCGTCAACGCGTGGGACCAGACCGAGCTCGAACGACGGGTGCGGAACTGCGTCAACGCGGGACGCATCTGCGGCACCAACGGCAACCCGATCTAGACCGGCGGGGGGGGGGGGGCGCGCCCCCCCCCCCCCCCCACCCGGTTGGGGTTGTGGAGGACGGAGGCGGGGGGGGTGTGTGAGGGGTGGGAAACCGGGTGCGACGAGCGGTCGAGGGG
>NZ_JBHYXZ010000016.1:58482-86826 GCF_042752395.1 Actinosynnema sp. NPDC059335
GGGCGCACCGGCTAACCGGGGGGCCGCTCGGGCGCCCCCACCGCACCCCCGATCTCCCCGGGGGGGGGGGGGGCCCCCCCCCCCCCCCCCCCGTCCACAGTGGACGGATGCGCGCGACGTGCGCCGGTGGCAGGATGCGCGGGGTGAAACCCGGGGACCGCCTGCCGGTCGCGCTCGCCGCACTGGTCGTGGTGGCGGTCGCGGTGTCGGCCATCCGGCCCAAGAGCCACGTCACGTGGCTGCTGGAGGTCGCGCCGATCCTGATCGCCCTGCCGCTGCTGGCCTGGACCCGCCGCCGCTTCCCGCTGACCCGGCTCGCCTACTGGCTGGTCTTCGGGCACGCGCTGGTGCTGGCGCTCGGCGGCCACTACACCTACGCCGAGGTGCCGCTGGGCGAGCTGCCGTGGACCGACCGCAACCACTACGACCGGTTCGCGCACGTCGTGCAGGGGTTCGTGCCCGCGGTGCTGGTGCGGGAGGTCCTGCTGCGCCGCACGCCGCTGCGGCCGGGCCGGTGGACGTTCTTCCTCGTGTCGGCGACGTGCCTGGCGATCAGCGCCGGCTACGAGTTCGTCGAGTGGGCGGGCGCGGTGGTCGGCGGCGAGTCGGCGACCGATTTCCTCGGCACGCAAGGGGACGTGTGGGACACGCACTGGGACATGCTGCTCGCGCTGGTCGGCTCGGTCGTCGCGCAGTGGGCGCTCGGGCGGGCGCACGACCGGCAGCTCGCGGAATTGTCGGTGCGATAGGGCAAGCTGCACCCGACGGATCTTGTGCGAGCGGTGTCGTGGAGGTAGGAGATGGCGAAGGCCAAGCAGAACTCGTTGTCCGCGGAGGACATCGACCAGCTGCGCGCGGAACTGGCCGCGGGGCGGCCGGCCGCGGTCTGGTTCACCTCCGCCGCGGTCGGGGTGGAAGCCGGGCGTTCGGGGAAGGTGGTGGCGTTCACCGAGCCCGCCGAGGGCGACTTCATCCAGGTGCGGCCGACGGGGGACAAGGACGACCTGTCGTTCTCGCCGGCCGAGCTGACGGTGGAGAAGCCCGCGCCGCGCAAGCGCACCCCGGCCCCCGCCCCGACTCCCGCCCCGCCCGCGCCCGCTCCCGTCGAGCACATCTACACGCCCGGCCCCGCGCCCGCTCCGCCGAAGCCGAAGCCCGCACCGGCTCCGGCGTCCGCTTCGGCTCCTGCTCCCGCTTCGGCTGAGCGCAAACCGGCTCCGCGCAAGCAGGCCAAGCCGGCGGAGGTGACGGTGACCCTCGCGTCGTCCGCGGACGGCGAGTGGACGGTCGACGTGCAGTGGGGGTCCAAGCGCACGCTGAAGGCCGCGCCGGTGGCGGCGTCGGCCGTGGCGCAGGCGGCGAAGCTGTTGCCGGCGGAGGTGGACGAGGCGGTGGAGAGCGTGCTCAGCGCGGCGCGGGAACGGCACCTGGCGCGGGTCGAGCAGCTGCGGGCCGAGTTGGAGGCGGCGCAGCGGGCCTTGGACGAGCTGACGGGCTGACCGACCGCGAGCGGACTGCCGCCGACCGTCGGCCGGCCATCGGTGCGCTGTCGATCGCCCCGCGTGGGTTGCCGGCCTGGCCGACTGTTGGTCGGCCGTGCGCGGGCTGCCGGCCGGCCTGGTGGGGTTTTGGCGGGCCGTCGGCCGGCTCTTGGCGGGCTGCTGCCGGCCGTTGGTCTGCCGTTGGTCTGCCGTGCGCGGGCCGTCGACGCCGGCCGTGGGCGAATCGCGCGCGGACCGGTCGCTGACCAGGCGAGAACACGTATTGCAACGTCTTGATGATTGCCGTTCCGCGATCGGGTGAGGGTACTTCCCCTGGCCGGCGGTAGGGGCGGACCGTGGGGGCGAAATACCTTCGGTCGCACGAACTCGCTCGACGCCGCGGAGGCAAAGATGGTTGTTGAGATCACGACAGCGGAGCAAGCCCAGCTCGGCAGCTGCGGCTGCTGCACCGGCTGCACCGGCCCCGGCTGCGGCTGCTGCTCGAGCTGCTGACCCATCCCGCCAATCCCGCAACCCCCGACCCCGGCCGCCCCAGCGAGCCGGGGTCCGGGCATCACACCCCCGCACCCCCTTCACCACCCCACGCCGCCCTGACCCTGCGGCCGCCCTGCCCCCACCCCGCCACACAATCCCGCCACCGCAACGCATCCCGGTCCGCGCCGACCTGATCCACGCGCCGTCACGACAACCGGATGCCTTGCCGTCACGGCGCGCCGCATCGCAATCCACGCCTGGCCCATTCGTCGCAGACCGGCCCCCATCCCGACCGCGACCTCCCGCGCCAAGCCGCCGCAGCCCCACCTTGCCGGGCCCCGCCGCGCGCCACGGCCACAGCCGCAGCGACTCACCCTGCCCGCACCACCGCCGACGCCGACGACGCCGACGCGGTGCCGTGCCTCCGACGCGGCCGCGTGACGCGTCGACTCCGAACCGGATCCCCTCCCGACGCGTCCCATCCCGACGCGGCCGGTCGCGGGCCGAGGGCTGGCGGTCGGGGCGAGGGTGCCGTCGGCCGGACGGTCCGCCCGGCTGTCGAGTGCCGGCTGTCCGGGGCGGCGGACGGGGTACGGGTGGGCGGGGTGCGGGTGGGCGGGGTGCCAGGGGTCGGGTGTTGGTGGGCGGTCAGGTGGGGGAGGCCAGGTGGCGGGCGGGCGGTGGTTCGTGGTCGGGTGGTGGTCCGATGTCCAGGGTCGGCGGGCGGCGGGGTGGAGTCGGGTGGAGGGGTGTGGCAGGGGGCTGGGGGCTGGGTGGGTTCGGGCGGTCGGGGGTGGTCGAGGGCTCCGCTGGTTTTCAACCGAGGTGTGGTAACAGTGTTTCCGTACATTTTCGGGCCATGATCACCCGATCGTGTGTGGACACACCCGGCAAAACGGGCAACCCGGACATCACGGCGGGCACGAAGTGCCGTTGGTCGGCACCTTCGCACTCACCAAGAACTCCTCCGCCGCCTTCGTCGCGCACGCCGACTGGCCGAGCGCGCCGTGCCCCCCACCCTGCCACGCCACCACGACCCCCGCCGGCAGCGCCTGCGCCGCCCGCTCACCGCCCTCCCGAGGCGTGACGGGGTCGGACGCCGTCGTCAGCACGAGCATCGGCGGCGCGCTCGTCAGCTTCGGGGCCTTCACCGCCTGCGGCACGGGGAAGGGGCCGCACGCCAGCAGTTGGCGCGCGAAGTACGCGCCGAACAGCGGGTGCTTGGTGCGCCAGTCCTCCGTCATCCCGATCACCCGCTCGGGTGGGATGCGGGTCGTCGTGTCGTTGCAGCCGGTGATGAGGCCCGCGTCCAGGCGCGCCGGGTCGTCCTCCCGCCCGACCAGCAGCGGCTCGACGAAGGCGGCCAGCTTGGCGCCGTCGCCGCCCTCCGCGGCCACGATCGCCTCCGCCAGCGCCGGCCACCGGTTCCGGTCGGCCAACCCCGCCAGCACCGCCTCCGCCGCCGTCCCC
The DNA here is from genome assembly GCF_042752395.1 of Actinosynnema sp. NPDC059335. Lineage (NCBI taxonomy): Bacteria > Bacillati > Actinomycetota > Actinomycetes > Pseudonocardiales > Pseudonocardiaceae > Actinosynnema > Actinosynnema sp. NPDC059335. The sequence goes on from NZ_JBHYXZ010000016.1 coordinate 61,929, forward strand.
GGCGTCACGTCGAACACCGCCCCGCGCAACGGCCGGTCCCGCAACGACTCCACCAGCGCCCGGTACCGGTCCGTCGCCCCCGCCCCGAGCGGGCACGCGCGGATCACGCAGTCCTTCTGGAACGCCGAGAACGCCTCCTCGGCCGCCACCGCCCGCGTCTCCGCCACCGCCGCCACGTCCAACGTCGGGTCCGGCGCGCCGTCGAACACCATCCGCCCGATGCGGTCCGGGAACCGGCTCGCGTACAGGGTCAGCACCCGCGCGCCCTCGCCGATCCCGATCGCGTTCAGGTGCGGCACGCCCAACGCCTCGCGCAACTGCTCCAGGTCCGCCGACGCCCGCCACGAGTCCACCGCCGGCAACCGGTTCTCCAGGTCGAGCACGCACTCGCGGCTGGCCAGCGTGTACGCGTCGGCCAGCTCCTCGTGCGACTCCGCGCCCGGGTCGGCCTCCACGATCCCGATCCGCGCCGCGTCCGGCACGCACTGCACCGGGTCCGACTCGCCCGTGCCCCGCCGGTCCACGCCGATCAGCGTGAACGTGCTCAGCACCGACGGGGGCAGGCTCGCCGCCAGCCGCGCCGCCTTCACCGTGCCCGGCTCGCCGCCGGCCTCGCCGACCACCACCAACGGGCTGCCGCCGGTGCCCACGCGCAGCAACGACATCCCCAGGCTGCCCCGCCCCGGCCGGCTCGGCACGTCCAGCCGCACGGTCAGCCGCGCGCACTCGTACTCCCAGTCGCCCGCCGGCGCGGCGCCGCGCATCCGCGCCCGCGCGGAATCGGTGCACGTCGACCACGACAGGCCGGGCGTCTCGTAGCTCTCCAACGGCGGCACGTCGCGGGGACCGGAGGGGGTGGCGGCGACCGACGGCTCGCCGCCGTCGCCGTGCACGGCGATCACCGGGCGGGTCGACGGACCCGCGCTGCACGCGGCCAGCGCGCTCAGGGCCACCAGCATCCAAGTGGCGTGACGCCGACGCGGCACGGCGTTCCCCTCGCTCTCTCCCACGGCGTTGGTCTCCCGATGGGTTGGTGCAGAGCCTCACACAGTCCAGGTGAGACTTCGGTGAGCGGGCTGGGGGAGGATGTCGGCGTGGTCACCGTGCACGTCGAGGGCATCCCCGAACGCAGGCTCCGCCGTTCCGCGCCGGTCGCGCTCGCCGCCAGGGCGTTCGGCGCGATCCCCCCACCCGCGCTGGTGCTGCTGGGCGTGATCAGCGTGCAGGTCGGCGCGGCGGTGGCGAAGCAGTTGTTCACCCTCGCGGGGGCCGCGGGCACGGTCACGCTGCGGCTCGTGCTGGCCGCCGTCGTCCTGGTGGTGGTGTGGCGCCCGTCGCTGCGCCTGGACCGGCGGACGTACGCGGTGGTCCTCGGCTACGGGCTGGTGCTCGGCGCGATGAACCTGAGCTTCTACCAGGCGATCAAGCACATCCCGCTGGGCGCGGCGGTCACGATCGAGTTCCTCGGGCCGCTGGCGGTGGCCGTGCTGGGGTCGCGGCGCTGGCTGGACGGGGTGTGGGCGCTGCTCGCGGCGGCCGGCGTGCTGCTGCTGACCAGGGTGGACGGCGGCCTGGCGCTGCCGGGCGTGCTGTTCGCGCTGGGCGCGGCGGTGTGCTGGGCGGGCTACATCCTGCTGACCGCGGCGCTGGGCAGCCGCACGTCCGACGGCAAGGGCCTGGCGCTCGCGATGGTGGTGGGCGCGCTGGTCGCGCTGCCGTTCGGCGTGGCCGAGGCGGGCGCGGTGCTGCTCGACCCGGCGGTGCTGATCGCGGGCGGCGCGGTGGCGCTGCTGTCGTCGGTGATCCCGTACTCGCTGGAGCTGGAGGCGCTGCGCAGCATCCCGCCGCGCGTGTTCGGCATCCTGATGAGCCTGGAGCCCGCGGTCGCGGCGCTGGCCGGGCTGGTGCTGCTGCGCGAGGCGCTGCACCCGGCGCAGTGGGCGGCGGTGTTCTGCGTGGTGCTCGCGTCGGTCGGGGCCACCCGGACCGGGAAACCGGAGGTGTGAGCGCTAGGGCTTGGCGGCGCGGTCGGCCGGCGGTTCGTCGGCGCTGAGCCGCCCGTCCACCAGCTCGCCGCCGCGCTGCTCGAAGAGCGTCGCGTAGGCGGCCGAGTACCTGCGGTAGACGGCCAGCACCTCGCCCTCGACGGCGGCGGCCACGTCGGCGCGGAACTCGTCGCGCAGCCGCCGCATGGTGTTGACCGCGCTGCGCCGCTTCAGGCTGTGCAGGTAGGGCCGGAACGTCACGTTCAACCCGCCGACGACGGCCGCGGTGAGCAGCAGCACCTTGCCCAGAGGTGTCTCCGACGACGTGAAGCCCACCGCGAGCACGGCGGGCACGAAGATCAGCACGACGGTGTAGAACAGCCCCGTGGAGCGGTGCACCACGCGCCACATCGACAGCCGGCGGCAGTCCTGCCGCATGCGGTCGTCGAGTTCCCGGACCAGGACGTCGACCTCAGCCACTTCAGCCACAGCCGACGACGGTACCGACCCGGGCGGTCACGCGGGGCGGACTTCGCCGCGCAGCACCGATTCCACGTCGTAGCGCGCGGGCTGGTCGAGCTGGTCGTAGCGGCACGACGCCGGGTCCCGGTCGGGCCGCCACCGGCGGAACTGGCCGTTGTGGCGCAGCCGGGCGGGCGCGCCGCCCTCGGTCTGCGAGTAGGCGATCTCCAGCACCCGTTCCGGCCGCAGCGGCACCCAGTCGGCGTGCTTGCCGCGCCACCGGTTGATCTCGCCGGGCAGGCGGCGGCCGTCCGGCTCCACCAGCCACGGGTGGTCGTCGGAGGTGATCAGGTCCGCCAGCTCCGCGGCCAGCGCCCGCCGCTCGGCCGCCTTGAACGAGCCCACCACGCCGACGTGGTGCAGCACGCCCGCGTCGTCGTGCAGGCCGAGCAGCAGCGAGCCGACCGCCGTGCCGGGCTCGGTGTCCTTGTGCCAGCGCAGGCCCGCCACCACGCAGTCGGCGGTGCGGGCGTGCTTGACCTTGACCATGGTGCGCTTGCCGGGCGTGTACCAGCCGCCGGCCGGCTTGCCGATGACGCCGTCCAGGCCCGCGCCCTCGAACAGCTCGAACCACTGCGCGGCCAGGCCGCCGTCGGTGGTCGCGGGCGTGAGGTAGAGGCCGTCGCCGGGCGTGACCAGGGTTTCCAGCGTCGCCCGGCGCTCCGTGCAGGGCCGCTCCAGCAGCAGGTCGTCGCCCACGGCCAGCACGTCGAACGCCACGAACCCGGCGGGCGTCTGCTCGGCCAGCAGCCGCACGCGGCTCTCCGCCGGGTGGATGCGCTCGGACAGCGCGTCGAAGTCCAGCTTGCCGTCCTTGGCCACCACCAGCTCGCCGTCCACCACGATCCGGGGCGGCAGCGTGCGCCGCAGCGCGGCCTCCGCCTCCGGGAAGTACCGGTTGAGCGGCTTGCCGCTGCGGGACTGGAGGAACACCTCGTCGCCGTCGCGGAACACCAGGCAGCGGTAGCCGTCCCACTTCGGCTCGAACACGAGGTCCGCGCCGGTCGGGATGGTGTCCACCGCGGTGGCCAGCATCGGCTGCACGGGAGGGGTCAACGGGAGCGCCACCCGGCCATCCTGCCTGGTGGCGCGGGCTACCGCACGCGATGGCGCTCCCTCTTGGCCAGTTCGAGCCGCACCGCCGTCGGCAGCGCCTCGACGCCGAGCGCGGCCCGCGCGCGGGCCAGCACCCGGTCGTCCAGCTCCCGCCACGCGCGGGCGAGGTCCGCGCCGTGCCGCAGGGTGAGCCGCAGCCGCAACGCGGGCGTGCCCACCACCGCCACCTTCGCCCCGGTCACGCCGGCGACCTGCTCGGCGTCGGCCCGCACCGCCGCCGCGAGCGCCTTGGCGGTGACGACGACGTCGTCCAGCAGCACGTCCGGGTGCCGCTCCGGGCGGATCGCGCGCCACGCCCACCACAGCCCGAGGACCACGGCCAGCACGCCGAGCGCGAGCAGCCCGAGCCGGACGGGCAGCAGGTGGCGGCGCGCCCAGTCGAGCACCACCGGGTCGAGCACCGGCCGGTCCACGGCGAAGCGGTGCAGCACCACGGCCGCGCCGCCGACCAGCAGCGCGAGCGCGCCGAGCACGCCCGCCAACACCCGTTCGACGCGGTTCGAGCGGTTCACGGGCGGTCCTTCGGCGACAGGACGACGACCGACACCTTCGGCCGCGTGGGCAGCGGCAGGTCCGCGACGGCGGCCTCGGCCACCTCCAGCAGCCGGGGCCGCAACGTCGCCTCGTCGTGCGTCCGGCTGGTCGCCCGGACCCGCACCCGGCGCCGCGACGCGGTCACCGACGCGTCGGCCACGCCCTCCTCGGCCCGCACCCGGTGCCCGACCACGCGGGCCAGCGACGCGGGCGTCGTCACCACCCGCACGTCGTCGGCCGGGTCGTCCAACGGCACCTGCGACACCCCCGCCCGCACCGCCAGGAGCAGCAGCACCAGCCCGCCGAGCGCCAGTCCCGCGCCGATCGGCAGCACCGGCCGATCGGCCCACGACCAGTCCGGCCAGGACGGCGGCGTCAGCCAGGCCGGCCGGTCCGGCCAGGCGGGCCCGGCCCAGTGCCGGGCGACGGCGACGACCACCACCACGCCCGCGGCGGCCAGCGCCAGCCCGAGCAACGGCGACACCACGCGCAGCAGGACCCGCACCTACACCACCCGCGGCCGGGTGTCGGCGCGCAGCGCGGACACCGTCACGGCGACCGACCGGACCCGGTGGCCGGTGATCCGCTCGACCTCCTCGGTGACGCGCCGCCGGACGTCCGCGGCGGCGGCGCGGACCGGCGCCGGGTAGCGCAGCGCCAGCCGCACCACCAGCTCCAGGTCGCGCTCGTCCTCGCCGACCTTCACCGCCGCGCTCGGCTCCGCGCCCGGCACCAGCCGGATCGCGTGCGCGGCCACCTTCCGCACCACGGTCGGGTGAATCTCCAGCGCGCCCCGCGCGTCCTCGGCCCGGGTCACTTGTCGCGGCCCCGGCCGAGCAGGTCGCCCAGGTCGAGCCGCCCGTCGAGGACCCGGCCGACGACCAGCCCGATCACGCCGACGGCCAGGGTCACCAGGAACGCGGTGAACCCGCCGGTCGCGGCCACGCCCAGGACGAGCCCCGCGAGCAGGCCGGTCTGCGTTGCGCTCATGTGCACTCCCACTCCAGGTCGGCCACCACGACGTCCACCGGCGCGGCGCCCGCCACCCCCGCCACCAGCGCCCGCAGCTCCGACACCACCTCGCCGACCGGCCGGTCGGGGCGCAGCACCACGGCCAGCTCCACCCGGTCGCCGACCCGGACCCCGTCCACGCGCCGCCCCGGCAGGTAGGAGGCGATCGCGCCGTCCAGCCGCGCCACGTCCGGGTGGGCCAGCACGGCCGCCTCGACGTCCTCCGCCACGTCCGTCACTCGACCCGCGACCCGGTCGTCGGCTGGTTCTCCTCGTCGTCCTCGGGCAGGTGGATGTCGTTGACCGCGATGTTCACCTCGATGACCTCCAGCCCGGTCATCCGCTCGACCTGCCCGATCACGTTGCGCCGCACGGCCCGCGCGAGGTCCACGATGCTCGCGCCGTACTCCACGATGATGTCCAGGTCCACCGCGGCCTGCTTCTCGCCCACCTCGACGGCCACGCCGGCGGTGCTCGCCGTGCCCGCGCCGGGGATCCGCTCGCGCAGCGCGCCGAACGCCCGCGACACGCCGCCGCCGACGGCGTGCACGCCGGAGATCTCCCGCGCCGCGATGCCCGCGACCTTCTGCACGACCGACGACGCGATCGTGGTCCGGCCCTGCTCGGTGTCGCCGGCCGGGCGCGCGGCGCCGGTGTCCGGCTTGACGGCGGTGTTCTCAGCCACGGCGAAGCCTCCCGAATCGGTGCGTGTCCGTTCGGGTGCGGACCGTATCGGGATCAGGCCGGCGATGTGCTCTGTGTCACCGGATCAGGCGTCACCTTCCGGTACCGCAGGAGGAGCGCGCTCTCGTGGTGCAGCACGGAGTCCAGCGCCAACGACCGCGGCGCCGGCGGCAGCGGCCCGACCGCGATCCGCCCGGCGTCACCGCCCGCGAGCAGCGGCGAGAACGTCACGCACAGCACGTCCACCAGGTCGGCGTCGATCAGCGCGCCGAACACGTGCGGCCCGCCCTCGCAGTCGACCCGGCGCAGCCCGCGCTCGTCCAGCGCCGCCAGCGCGAGGTCCATGGCCACGGTCTCCTCGCCGGCCACGACCACGTCCGCGCCGGCCGCCGCCAGCGCGTCGCGCCGCTCCTTCGGCGCGGCCCGCGTGGTGAGGATGATCGGCGGCACGGAGGTGCCGGTCAGCAGCGGGGACGTCGGCGCGATGGAGCAGCGGCCGGTCACCACCGCGATCGGCGGCACGGGCGCGAGCCCCAGCCTGGCCCGCCGCGACGCGCGCACCTCGCCCGCCTTGACGCCCTGGTAGCCCTCGACCAGGACCGTGCCCGCGCCGACCAGCACCACGTCGCACAGGTCGCGGCCGAGCATGAACACCTTGCGGTCGGCGTCGTTGCCCAGCCCCTCGGACCGGCCGGCCACCGACACCGCACCGTCCACGCTGGACACGAAGTTGACCTGCACCCAGGGCCGGTCCAGGTCCCGGGGGTAGTCGTAGAGCCGCTCCAGCTCGTCGTCGGTGATCTCGCCGTCACGTGGTGGCCACAACATCCGCACCGCCACATCCCAGCACGCCGTTACGATCCGGTCATGTCCGCCCCTCCGCGCCTGTCCGACCGAACCCCGCACGTCGCCGCGGACGAGCTGGTGGACGCGATGGTCCCCCCGCCGCGGTTCGACGGGGTCCGCTTCGACACCTACCTGCCCAACCCGGACGAGCCGAGCCAGGAGGCCGCGGTGCGGGCGTGCCGCGAGTTCGCCGAACGGGTGTCCGAGGGCGGCGGCCGGGGCGTGCTCGGCCGGCTGTTCAGGCGGTCGTCCCGGGACGACGCCAAGCCCGGCCTCTACCTCGACGGCGGCTTCGGCGTCGGCAAGACCCACCTGCTGGCCTCGCTGTGGCACGCCGTGCCCGGCCCGAAGTCCTACGGCACGTTCGTCGAGCTGACCAACCTGGTGGGCGCGCTCGGCTTCGGCGAGACGGTGCGCCGGCTGTCGACGCACCGGCTGCTCGCGATCGACGAGTTCGAGCTGGACGACCCCGGCGACACGATGCTGGTCACCCGCCTGATCAAGGAGCTGACCGCGGCGGGCGTGGCGGTCGCGGCGACGTCGAACACGCTGCCCGACAAGCTCGGCGAGGGTCGGTTCGCCGCCGCGGACTTCCTGCGCGAGATCCAGTCGATGTCGGCGAAGTTCACCGTGGTCCGGGTCGACGGGCCCGACTACCGCCACCGCGGCCTGCCGGACGCCCCGCCGCCGCTGCCCGACGAGGACCTGGTGGCCAAGGCGCAGGGCACGCCGGGCGGCACGCTGGACGACTTCGGCGACCTGTGCGCCGCGCTGGCCCGCATCCACCCGTCCGGCTACGGCCGGCTCGTGGACGGGGTGACCGCGGTGCACCTGCGCCACGTGCGGCCCGCGCCCGACCAGGCGGTGGCGCTGCGGCTCGTCGCGCTCGGCGACCGGCTCTACGACCGGGACATCCCGGTGGCGGTGTCCGGGGAGCCGCTCTCGGAGCTGTTCACGGCCGAGATGCTGCGCGGCGGGTACCGCAAGAAGTACCTCCGGGCGGTATCCCGGCTGGTCGCCCTCTCGCGTTGATCTTACCTGGTCAACCCCCGTGCGGGGGTGGTTTTGCCCGGGGGCCGTCGGGTATCCCTCGGCCGTGATGAGCGAAGCGGAACGCCGCACCCTCAGTGAGATCGAGAGCAGACTCGCGGACGAGGAGCCGGGCCTGGCCTCGGCGCTCGTCGCCGGGAAGCCCCGGCACCCGGTGCTCAACTACGCCATCGTGGCCACCTTCACGGCGTTGGGCGTGATCCTGTTGTTCCTCGGCGCGTTCGGCCCCGCCCTGGCCTCCCTGGGGTTCGGCGCGCTCGTCCTGCTGATGCGGGGCTACACGTTGCGTTGAGCGTGCTCCCGCACGGTCCGCGGCGAGCGGGGCCCACCCGGGCCGTGCGGCTGCCCGCGCACGCCGTCACGGCGTAGCCGTTCCCGCCGGACCCGTCGACCGCCGCGTGCTCATCCGCGGGCGGATCGGGGGTCCGGCGTAATCCGCTGGCCACGGGCGCCGGTCATCGCCCACCATGCGCGGGTGGGATTCCTGGACGCGAACGGCCTCGCCTTCCGCCTGCCCGACGGCCGTGAGCTGTTCCGCGACGTGTCGTTCAAGGTCGGCGCGAACACCGTGGTCGCCCTGGTCGGCGCGAACGGCGTCGGCAAGACCACGCTGCTGCGCATCCTGTCGAACGAGCTGGCGCCCGCCGCGGGCAGCGTCCGCGTGCAGGGCGGGCTGGGCGTGATGCCGCAGTTCGTCGGCTCCGTCCGGGACGACAGCACCGTCCGCGACCTGCTGCTGGCCGCCTCGCCCGCGCCGCTGCGCGACGCCGCCCGCGCGCTGGACGAGGTCGAGCTGCGGCTCATGGAGACCGACGACGAGCCGACCCAGATGCGCTACGCCGACGCGATCACCGCGTGGGGCGAGGTCGGCGGCTACGACGCCGAGGTGCTGTGGGACACGGTGACGGTCGCCGCGCTGGGCGTGCCGTTCGACCGGGCCCGGTTCCGCGAGGTGCGCACCCTGTCCGGCGGCGAGCAGAAGCGGCTGGTCCTGGAAGCGCTGCTGCGCGGGCCGGAGCAGGTGCTGCTGCTGGACGAGCCGGACAACTACCTCGACGTGCCGGGCAAGCGGTGGCTGGAGGACCGGCTGCGCGAGACCGGCAAGGCCGTGCTGCTGGTCAGCCACGACCGGGAGCTGCTCGACGTCGCCGCCACGCACGTCGTCACGGTGGAGGCGCGCACGGCGTGGACGCACGCGGGCTCGTTCGGCACCTGGCACGCCGCCCGCGCCGCCCGGATCGACCGCCTCGCCGACCTGCACCGGCGCTGGAACGAGGAGCACGACCACCTCAAGGAGCTGGTCCGCACCCTCCAGGTCCAGGCCCGGATCAGCGAGGTGATGGCCGCGAAGTACCGGGTCATGCGGGCGAAGCTGGAGCGGTTCGAGGAGGCCGGGCCGCCGCCCGAGCTGCCGACCGACGAGAAGGTCGCGCCGCGGCTGCGCGGCGGCCGCACCGGCGTGCGGGCCGTCACGTGCCGGAACCTCGAGCTGACCGGCCTGATGAAGCCGTTCGACGTGGAGGTGTTCTTCGAGGACAGGGTGGCCGTGCTGGGCTCGAACGGCTCCGGCAAGAGCCACTTCCTGCGGCTGCTCGGCGGCGGCGACGTCGCGCACACCGGCGTGTGCCGGCTCGGCGCGCGGGTCGTGCCCGGCCTGTTCGCGCAGACCCACCAGCACCCGGAGTGGATCGGCCGCACGCTGGTCGACATCCTGTGGCACGGCGAGGACGGCCGCGCGGGCCGCGACCGCGGCGCGGCGATGGCCGTGCTCAGCCGGTACGGGCTCGGCAAGCAGGGCGACCAGCGGTTCGAGACGCTGTCCGGCGGGCAGCAGGCGCGGTTCCAGGTGCTGCTGCTGGAGCTGTCCGGCGCGACGCTGCTGCTGCTGGACGAGCCGACCGACAACCTCGACCTGAACTCGGCCGAGGCGTTGCAGGAGGCGCTGGAGGGGTTCACCGGCACCGTCGTGGCGGTCACCCACGACCGCTGGTTCGCCCGCGGCTTCGACCGGTTCCTGCTGTTCCGCTCCGACGGCGAGGTGGTCGAGGTGGACGAGCCGGTGTGGGACGAGACGCGGGTGAAGCGGGCCAGGTAGGGGCCGGCCGTCGCGGGCGGGCCGGCTACCGGCCGCTCGGCTCCGGTGTCCTGGTGGCCGCGTCGCGGGGCCGTGTCGGCTCGACGCCCTGCTCGAGCAGGTGGGCCGTCTCGCACTCGCGCTCCAGCACCCACGCGCCGTCCTCGCGCCGCCACGACGTGAGCGAGGCGTTGGGCACCGCCGAGTTGCGCGCGAACGCCGCCAGGTCCGGCTCCGGCAGGGCCTCCAGCAGGTAGCGCAGCAGGTGGACCTGCAGCTCGTGCCCGAACAGCAGCACCCGGCGGCCGTCGAGGTCGCGCAGCAGCGACCGCAGCCGCAACGCCACGTCCGCCCACGACTCGCCGCCCGGCGGCCGGTAGTAGAACTTGCCCAGCCGCCGCTCCCGCTCCCGCTCCTCGGGGTGTCGCCGCGCCACGCCGTGCGTGGTCAGCAGGTCCAGCACGCCCAGCTCCCGGTCCCGCAGCCGCTCGTCCACCCGCGCCCGGGGGTGCGTGCCCAGCGCCAGCCGCGCGGTGTCGATCGCCCTCTTGTACGGGGAGCACACCACCAGGTCCGGCCACTGCTCGCGGGGCAGCGCCGCGAACCACCGGCCGAGCGCGCGGCCCTGCCGCAGCCCCTCGCCCGACAGCGGCACGTCCGCGTCGCGCCGCGCCAGGTCGATGACGTCGTGGCCGGCCGACTCCGCGGCCTCCCGCGCCACGTTCCCGGTGCTCTCCCCGTGCCTGATCAGCCCGATCCAGTCCAGCCCAACGGAGTCCACCCGAACCAACTTAGCCCTCCGCCGCCGCCCCGGCACCGCCTGGTGTTCACCCGGACGCGGTACAACCACCCCGCGGACGCCCACGACCCGGTGGCGGGACGGGTCATTCGCGCTCGGCGGGCAGCCGGCCCGACCCGACCGCGGCGACCAGCTCCTCGTGGTCGGCGCACGTGCGGTCGGCGTAGTCCAGCGCGTAGCGGGCGATCGCGGAGTCCAGCTCCTCGCCGCCCGCGCAGTACCCGGCCAGCAGCCTCGGGTCCAGCGACCGGCTGTGCGCGCGGGCCAGCAGCGCGCCCGCGAGCCGGCCGTAGTCGTCCAGGGCGTCCCGCTTCAGCGTGGTCGCGTCGATCTCACCCTTGCGGTTGCGGAACTGCCGGACGATGTAGTGCCGCCGGTCGATCGTGGTCCAGCCGAGCAGGATGTCGGTCTCCGCCTGCACCAGCCGCGCGCCGTGCACGATCCGCTTGCCCTCGTGCTTGACCGGGCCCGTGCCCAGGAACGGCGCCAACGCCGACGGCCGCGCCTCCTTCACCTGCAGCACCAGCGCCTCGTCGCCGTTGCCGTGCAGCAGCACGAGGTAGTTGCGCAGGCCCACGCTGCCCGTGCCGACCACGCGGAACGCCACGTCCGACACGCTGTAGCGCATGATCAGGTTGTACCGCGACTCGCGCAACGTGTCCACATAGGACGGCAGTGCGGCGACGACCGACCGCGCCTCCTCCGCGGGGATCCGGGACAGCACGGGCGGGTCCGGCACGAACCGGATGTGCTCGCCCTCGCGGCGCGTCCACTTCGCCGCGACCCGGGCGCTGGTGTTGCGGCGCGCCTTGGCCGCGGCCCTGGCGAAGTCGTCCGACAGGTCGTCCGCCTTGGCCTTGGACAGCACCGACTCGTCGCCGAGCGCGCTCCACGAGTCCAGGAACGGCATCTCCGCCAGCCGCCGGGCCGCGCCGCGGTAGGCGCGCACCGCGTCGGACGCCGCGTCGCGGCAGCCCTTGTCCGACACGCCGCCCTCCCGGCCGGCCAGCACCAGCGACGTCGCCAGCCGCTTGAGGTCCCACTCCCACGGTCCGGGCAGGGTCTCGTCGAAGTCGTTGACGTCCATGACGATCCGCCCCTCGGGCGTGCCGTAGAGGCCGAAGTTCGCGGCGTGCGCGTCGCCGCAGAGCTGCGCCTGGAGCCCGCTGCGCGCCCCGACCGCCAGGTCGCCCGCCATCAGGCCGGCGCTGCCGCGGAAGAACGCGAACGGCGAGGCGAGCATCCGGCCGACCCGCAACGGCACCAGGCCGGGCAGCCGGCCCTCGTTCGAGGCGTGCACGAACTCGACCACGGACGGCCGGTCCGGCGCGAGCGCCAGCTCCCGGTGCGCCTCGTGGCCGACCGCGGCCCGCAGGTCCCGACCGCGCGCCACGACCTCCCCGGGCTCGACCCACCGTCCCAGCGCGACGGCCGCCTCGGCCCGCTTGCGTTCACCCATGCGGGTAAGGATGCCTGCCGGACCCCGCCGGATACGTGTCCCGCCACACGTCTGTGACCTGCGTTAACGGTCCGTGGTCAGCACCTCGCCGAGCGCGTCGATGCCGTGGTCCAGCTCCTCCCGCGTGATCACCAGCGGGGGAGCGACGCGCAGCGTCGTGTCGTGCGTCTCCTTGCACAGCACGCCCAGCGCCGCCAGCGCCTCCGACGCCGCGCGCCCGCGCGGACCGCCCGGCGCGATCTCCACGCCGGCCCACAGCCCGCGCCCGCGCACCTCGGCCACCCCGCGCCCCACCAGCTCGCCCAGCCGCGCGTGCAGGTGCGCGCCCAGCTCGCGGGACCGCTGCTGGAACTCGCCGGTCGCCAGCAGCCGCACCACGGCCCGGCCGACCGCGCACGCCAGCGGGTTGCCGCCGAACGTCGACCCGTGCTCGCCGGGCCGCAGCACGCCCAGCACCGCGCGGCTGCCCACCACCGCCGACACCGGCACGATCCCGCCGCCCAACGCCTTGCCCAGCGTGTAGAGGTCGGCCCGCACGCCCTCGTGGTCCAGCGCCAGCAGCTCGCCGGTGCGGCCCAGGCCCGACTGGATCTCGTCCGCGATCAGCAGCACGCCGTGCTCGTCGCACAGCGCCCGCACCCCGGCCAGGTAGCCCGCCGGCGGCACGACCACGCCCGCCTCGCCCTGGATCGGCTCCAGCAGCACGGCCGCCGTCCGCTCGGTGATCGCCGCGCGCACCGCGTCCAGCGACCCGTACTCCACGACCGTGAACCCCGGCGTGAACGGCCCGAAGTCGGCCCGCGCGGCGTCGTCGGTGGAGAACGACACGATCGTGGTGGTGCGGCCGTGGAAGTTCGACCCGGCGACCACGATCTCCGCCGCGCCGTCCGGCACGCCCTTCACCCGGTACGCCCACTTGCGGGCGACCTTGATCGCCGACTCGACCGCCTCCGCGCCGGAGTTCATCGCGAGCACCATCTCGGTGCCGGTCAGCTCCGCCAGCTCGCGGCAGAACGGGCCGAACTGGTCGTGGTGGAACGCGCGGCTGGTCAGCGTGAGCCGGCCGAGCTGCCCGACCGCGGCGGCCACCAGGTCCGGGTGGCGGTGCCCGAAGTTCAGCGACGAGTAGCCGGACAGGAAGTCGAGGTACCGGCGGCCCTCGACGTCGGTCACCCACGCGCCCTCGCCGTGCGACAGCACGACCGGCAGCGGGTGGTAGTTGTGCGTGCTCCATTCGTCGTCGAGCGCGATGAACTGATCGGACGTCGGGGCGTGCCCGGCGGGGAACGAAGCGAGGGCGGTCATGTCACCAGGCTAAGGGGCTCCTGCCGGCGATTTCATCCGTCAGGCATTGCGTGTCCGGCATGTTCGTTGCGCAATCGGGCGGTTTCGCGGCGATCCGTTGTGGCGGCGCCATGGTCCCGGGCGGGGCGTTACCCTCCGACGATGGCCGAGAAGTCCCCGCGGGTCCAGTCGGTGTCGGACGCCTTTCGGGTGGACCCCGAGTCCTTCGACCTCGCCGGGGTCGACCCGGCCGCGACGCCGGTCGGGCCGCGCTCGAAGGCCGCGGCGGCGCGGGACCTGGCGGTGGTCGGCGAGGAGCTGGACCGCCTCCAGGAGGCGTTGTACGCGGAGGGCGTGGGCGGCGGCACGCGGCGGGTGCTGCTCGTGCTCCAGGGCATGGACACCTCCGGCAAGGGCGGCACGATCCGGCACGTCGCGGGCCTGGTCAACCCGCAGGGCCTGCGCATCGCCTCGTTCAAGAAGCCCACCCGGGCCGAGCTGCGGCACGACTTCCTGTGGCGGATCCGCCGCCAGGTGCCCCCGCCCGGCCACATCGGCGTGTTCGACCGCTCGCACTACGAGGACGTGCTGGTCGCGCGGGTGGACAACCTCGTGCCGGCGACCGAGTGGCAGCGGCGGTACCGGCGGATCAACGCGTTCGAGCGGGAGCTGGCCGACGAGGGCGTGACGATCGTCAAGTGCTTCCTGCACATCTCCCCGGAGCGGCAGCGCGACCGGCTCATCGCCCGCCTGGAGGACCCGCTCAAGCGCTGGAAGTACAACCCCGCCGACCTGGGCGCGCGGGGCAAGTTCTCCCGCTACCAGGTCGCCTACCGGGACGCCCTGGTGAAGTGCTCGACCCCGGCCGCGCCCTGGTTCGCCGTGCCCTCGGACCGCAAGTGGTACCGCAACTGGGTGGTGGCGAGGCTGCTGCTGGAGGCGCTGCGCGGCCTCGCGCCCGCCTACCCGCAACCCTCGTACGATCCGGCGGTCGAGTTGGCACGGCTCCGCGACGCCGACCCGTTGCGCTAGACGCAATTAACGTTGCGCCTCTTGCTTGACCGCCGTGGTCCAGGCCACTGTGGGACCGCCGCGGGCGGGTCGAGCGGAGGTTCGGTGTGGTTGTGGACAGGCGGCGGTTCCTGGGAGCCGTTGGCGTGGGAACGGGGATGCTGATGACCGAGGGTGTCGGCCGGGCGGACGGGCCCGGAGCCGAGGACGACCGCGACCGGGCGGAGGTCCGCGCCTACCTGGGCACCTACACGTCCTGGCCGGGCGGTGGCACGGGCCTCGGGCTCGCCGCCTACGACCCGGCCACGGGCGCGCTGCGCGTCACCGGCGTCGTGCCGGACGTGCCGAACCCGTCGTTCGTGATCGACGCCGGGCGGCGGGTCTACACCGTCAACGAACAGGCCGACGGCGAGGTGACCGCGCTGGCCGTCGGCCCCGACGGCGTGCCGAAGGTCATCGGCAGCCGGAGCACCGGCGGCGCGGACCCGTGCCACCTGGCGCTGCACCGCGGGTTCCTGCTGTCGGCCAACTACGGCTCCGGCAGCGTGGCCGTGCACCCCGTGCTGCCCGACGGCGGCCTCGGCGACCGCACGGACCTGGTCGCGCACCGCGGCGCGGGCCCCGACCCGGACCGGCAGGAGGGCCCGCACGCGCACCAGGTGCTGCCCGACCCGACCGGCGCGTTCGTGCTGGCCGTCGACCTCGGCACGGACTCCGTGCACACCTACCGGCTCACCGACGCGGGCCGGCTCACCCCGGCGGGCGTCGCCCGCCTGCACCCCGGCGCGGGCCCCCGTCACCTCGCGTTCCACCCGTCCGGGAAGCACGCCTACATCGCCAACGAACTGGACTCCACGATCGTGGTCGCGACCTACGACCGGGGCGTCCTCACCCCCGGCCCCAAGGTGTCCACCCTGCCGCCCGGCGCGCCGACCACGCCCCGCAACCACCCGGCCGAGATCCTCCTGTCCCGCGACGGCCGGTTCGCCTACCTGTCCAACCGGGGCCACGACAGCGTGGCCGTGTTCGCCGTCGAGCGCGGCGGCGCGGCGTTGCGCCTGGTCGAGACCACCCCCGTGGGCGGGAAGTTCCCCCGGCACCTCGCGCTCGCGCCGGACGGCCGGTTCCTGCTCGCGGCCAACCAGAACTCCGACTCCGTCACCACGTTCGCGGTCGACCGGACCACCGGGAAGCTGCGGCGCACGAGCACGTCCGCCGCGCCCGTCCCGGTGTGCGTCGCCCTGACGAGGTAACACCCGACGGGCTGACTTTCGGCCGCCGGGACCGTCCACAGTGGTACGACGACCGCATGAAGATGATCGCGATCGCGTTGCTGATGGCCCTGGCCCCGGCCCCGGTCGCGCCGGAGCTCGTCGCGTTGGGTGACTCCTACGCGGCGGGCCTCGGCGCGGGCGACGAGTCCTCCGACGAGTGCCGGCGCAGCCCGCACGCCTACCCCGTGCTGTGGGCGGAACGGCACGACGCGTCGCTGGTGTTCGCCGCCTGCTCCGGTGCCGTCACCACCGACGTCGTCCGCCAGGCCGAGCGCATCACGCCCGCCACCACCCTGGTCACCATCACGGTGGGCGGCAACGACGCCGGGTTCGGCGAGGTGATGACCAAGTGCACCCTGAGCACCGACGACGAGTGCGTGCGCCGGGTCGACCAGGCCGAGGGCTTCATCCGCGGCGAGCTGCCCGGCCGCCTGGACGCGGTGTACGGCGCGGTGCGCGAACGCACCTCGGCCGACGTCGTCGTGCTCGGCTACCCGCGGATCTTCTCCTTCGAGACGCTGTGCCTGATGACCAGCGCCAAGCGGAAGGCGATCAACCGGGCCGCCGACGTGATGTCCGAGGTGATCGCCGACCGAGCGAAGGCCGCCGGCTTCGAGTACGGCGACGTCCGCGGCGTGTTCGAAGGCCACGGCGTGTGCGCCCAACGCCCGTGGATCAACGGCGTCGTCCTGTCCGCCACCGACCGCTCCTACCACCCGAACCGCGACGGCCAGGAATCCGGCTACCTCCGCACCCTGGACAGCGCCACCAACACCCAAGCCACCTGACCCACCCTGGCCAGGCACCTCACTGACTCCGACCGCTTCGCGCACGGCTCCCGCCCCGCGAGGCCAGGCGACCTCGCCGCCGTCTGCGGAGCAGCGGCAAAATGACGCGGTGAGTTCACCCACCGGGCTGCGCCAGGTCGCGGCCACCCGCTACGTCACGCCCTTCCGGGAGGGCGGCTCCCTACCCGGGCTCGTCGAGGCCGACGACCTCGGCATGTACGTGCTCAAGTTCCGCGGCGCGGGCCAGGGCGTGAAGGCGCTGATCGCCGAGATCGTGGTCGGCGAACTGGCCCGCCGCCTCGGCTTCCGCGTGCCCGAGATCGTGCTGGTCGAGCTGGACCCGGAGCTGGGCCGGGCCGAGCCCGACCAGGAGGTGCAGGAGCTGCTCAAGGCCAGCGGCGGGCTCAACCTGGGCCTCGACTACCTGCCCGGCTCGTTCGACTACAACCCGGTCGTGCACGAGCCGTCCGCCGAGACCGCGACCCGGCTGCTGTGGCTGGACGCGCTCACGCTGAACGTCGACCGGAGCTGGCGCAACCCGAACACGCTGCTGTGGCACCGCGAGCTGTGGCTGATCGACCACGGCGCCTCCCTGTACTTCCACCACTCCTGGCGGCCGGAGCGGTTCCCGGCGGCGACCTACCGGTTCGACGCGGCCGACCACCTGATGCTGCCGTTCGCGGGCGACCTCGCCGAGGTCGACGCCGAGCTGTCCGCCCGCGTCACGCCCGAACTGGTGCGCGAGGTGCTGGCGCTGGTGCCGGACCCGTGGCTGGCGCAGGACGAGGCGTTCGCCACACCCGAGGCCGTGCGCGAGGCGTACGAGTCGTTCTTCACCGCCCGCCTGGCCGCGCCGCGGGCCTGGGTCGACGCTCTGGAGGCCGCCCGTGCCGCACGTGTTTGAGTACGCGCTGCTGCGCGCCGTGCCGCGGCAGGAACGCGGCGAGTTCGTCAACGTCGGGGTGCTCGTCTACTGCAAGGACCTGGACTTCCTCGGCGCCCGCGTGCACGTGGACGAGCGCCGCGTGCTGGCCCTGGACCCGTTCCTGGACGTCGAGGTGCTGCGCGCCCACCTGGAGCACCTGGGGCTGTCGTGCGACGGCGCGCCCAAGGCCGGTCCGGTGTCCCGCACGTCGGCCGGGCAGCGGTTCCGCTGGCTCACCGCGCCGCGCAGCACGATCATCCAGACCTCGCCCGCGCACACCGGTCTCACCGACGACCCGCGGGCCGAGCTGGACCGCCTGCTCGCCGCACTCGTGCTGCCGCCCGACCACTAAGGTGGCAACCTCTCGCCGCGCCCCGCGTCCTTGGGTGTGCGAGCAGTGACCGACACACGGACGGGGTCGCGTGATGAACGCCGGATACCAGCGAGGCGGGTATCAGCAGGGCGGGTACCAGCAGGGCAGGCCGCGGGCCGGGCAACCGAGGCAGGGCGCGCCGCAGCCGTACCGGCAGGACGGCTACCCGCGGGGCGGACGCCCCCAACCGACCGCCGCCTACGCGCAGGCCGGTCCACGGACGGCCAGGCGCCGCAGGCCCCGGGTCGGGCGGGTCATCGGGGTCGTCCTGGTGCTGCTGCTGGCGCTCGGCGTCGGCCTGTGGTTCTACGTCGACGGGTCGCTGCGGCGGATCGACGCGCTGGCCGACTACGAGGGCCGGCCCGCCGACACCCCGGGCACCAACTGGCTGCTCGTCGGGTCCGACGCGCGCGACGACCTGACCGAGGAGCAGAAGCAGGACCTGTCCACCGGCGACGCGGGCGGTCGGCGCACGGACACCATCATGCTGCTGCACATCCCGGAGGGCTCCGGGAAGTCCACTTTGGTCAGCGTCCCGCGCGACTCCTACGTGGACATCCCCGGCAACGGCAAGAACAAGATCAACGCGGCGTTCGCGTTCGGCGGGCCGTCGTTGCTCGTGCAGACGGTCGAAGGGGCCACCGGCATCCACATCGACCACTACATGGAGATCGGCTTCGGCGGGTTCGCCGGGATCGTGGACGCGGTCGGCGGCGTGGACATGTGCATCGAGGAGCCGATGCAGGACCCGTTGGCGGGCCTGGACCTCCAGCCGGGCTGCCAGGAGCTGGACGGCGCGCAGGCACTGGGCTTCGTCCGCACCAGGGCGTTCGCCACGGCGGACCTCCAGCGGGTCGAGAACCAGCGCAAGTTCCTGGCCGCGCTGACGGACAAGGCGACGAGCTTCGGCACCCTGGCCAACCCGTTCCGCGCCTTCCCGCTGCTGTTCGCGGGCACGGACTCGATCTCGGTCGCGTCCGACGACCACCTGCACCACCTGGCGGGCATGGCGTTCGCCATGGGCGGGGGAGTGGACACGGTGACCGTGCCGGTCGGCGGCACGCCCACCGTGCCGGGCGCGGGTTCGGTCGTGCAGTGGGACCGGGAGAACGCGCTGCGCCTGTTCGGCGCGCTGGAGAAGGACGAACCGGTGCCGGCCGACCTCCTGCCGGCCCCGAAGTAGCACTTGAAGCGTGACGCGACGGGCCGCCGGGGATATCCTCGGCGGCCCGTCGTCGTCACGGCATCGCGGTGGCCCTTGGTCCACTATCGGGTGATCTTCCGTGCGCGACCAAAGAAGACACTGTTATTATTGCCGTGAAACGTCGGGAGAAACAACGAGGCCCGCGACCGACCCACCGCGTGCCCCCGCCGCCTGACACACCGACCGCCGACACACCCGCCAGTCGCCAGACACCCCAGACACCCCCGTCTACGGTCTGCGCGCCGCAGCCGGCGCGCACCCGTTCGCAGCGAACCGCCCGCAGCCAACGGTGCGCGACCTACCGCCTCCGGCCCGCGTGCCACGGCCGCCCCGCGAGCCACGGCCCGCACCGCATCCCACGCCCGCACCGCGTGCCGCATCCCACGCCCGCACCGCGTGCCGCGTGCCGCGGTCGTCCGTCGTCACGCGCTCTTGGCGACCGGGATGTCGGGAACCCCGAGCCGGCGCACCGCGCGCGGCACGACGATCGCGCCCGCGAGGATCATCGCGGCCGCCGCCAGGCACGCCACCCACCAGTTCGCCCCGTCGTACAGCGCACCCGCCGCCAGGCTGCCGATCAGCGCCCCGACCAGGCACGCCGCCTCGTACACGCCCATCCCGCGACCGACCTGCCCGTCCGACGCCTCCGCGATCACCGCCTGCTGCACCGGCATCACCGCCGCCCACGCCAACCCGGACAACACCCACAACCCCGCGATCACGTACGGGTTCGGGGCCCACGCCAGGCCGATCGCGAACCCGGCGCTCGCCACCGACGCGGCGGTGAGCACCACCCGCCTGCCGAACCGCAGCACGTACCGGTGCAGGTACTCGGCGGCGGCGCTCATCGCGATCGCGCCGGGCAGGAACACGTACGCCACCTCGTCCAGCTCCAGCCCGAACCCGCGTTGCAAGTGCAGGAGCAGCAACAACCCCACCGCCGCCTCGGCGGCCATGGTCATCACCACGGCGAACAACATCGACCGCAATCGTTTGCCCCACGATCGGCGGCGCGGACGTGGCGACCGCGGACACGATCGGCGGTGCGACGGATGCGGGGGTGGTCGGCGGCGCGGGCGCGGCGGCGGCCGGGCTCGGCGCGGTACGAGGGCGACGACCCGCTGCCGGGCGACTGGCGGGCCAAGCTGGAGGCGTGGGCCCGCAACGACCACGACGGCTACCGCAGGCACCCGTGGGTGCTCCAGCTCGTCGCGGACGCGGCCGCGCCCGGGCCGAACCTGCTGCGGTGGATGGACTCGGCGCTGCGGGTGCTGGACGGCACCGGGCTGACCGAGGCGGAGAAGATGGCGGTCGTCGAGTCGGTCGACGCGTACGTGCGCGGGCAGGCCAAGCTGGCCGTGGACACCGCCGAGCCGAGCCCCGGGGAGGTGCGCGAGCGCAACGCGCTGCTCGGCGAGCTGGTGGACTTCGAGTCCTACCCGGCGTTGGCGGCGACCGTGCGGGCGGGGGTCGCGCCGTACTCGGCGGACCGGTTCGAGTTCGGCCTGCGCCTGCTGCTGGACGGCGTCGAGGCCCTCATCGCCGCGCGGAGGGCCCCGACGCCGTGACGGCGGTCAGCCCTGGTCCGGCTCGACGTCGGGGGTCGGCCCGTCGGCCCGCGGCGCGTCGCCGCCCTCGGCCGTGCCCGTCGCGACGGCCTCGGCGGCCTCGCTGACGAGGAGGATGCCCTCGAACTCGCGCAGCAGGTCGTCGTAGATCGGTGTGAGTGACACTTGGTAACCCCCAAAACGTCGTTCATCCCCCGAACGGGCCAAAGCAGCGTACCCATGACCCTACGGCAACTGCACCCGGTATTGGGTTATCCGATCATTACCCGGCTCACTGTCGGCTAAACACATGCCTCGACCCGAGGTTGTGGTCCTGTCTCACATGGGCGGTGCACCGCAGGTCACCTAGCGTTTCCGGCCATGACGAGTGTCCCTGGTCACAGCGACGACCTGGCCGGCCGCACCGCCCTGGTCACCGGCGCCGGCAGCGGCATCGGACGGGCGTGCGCCGCCGCGCTGGCCCGCGCCGGAGCGCGGGTCCACCTGCTCGACCGCGACGAGACCACCGTCACCGCCGCCGCCGACGCGATCGGCGGCACCCCGCACGTGGTGGACCTCGCCGCCGACGACCCGGACCGCGACGTGCCCGCCGAGATCGACATCCTGGTCAACAACGCCGGCCTCCAGCACGTCGCCCCGGTGCACGAGTTCCCGCCGGACCGGTTCGCGCTGCTGCAACGCGTCATGGTGACCGCGCCCTTCCTGCTGGCCCGCCGCGTGCTGCCGCACATGTACCGGCGCGGCTGGGGCCGGGTGGTCAACATCTCCAGCGTGCACGGCACCCGGGCCAGCGCGTTCAAGTCCGCCTACGTCGCCGCCAAGCACGGCCTGGAGGGGCTGAGCAAGGTCGTCGCGCTGGAGGGCGCGCCGCACGGCGTGACCAGCAACTGCGTCAGCCCCGGCTACGTGCGCACCCCGCTGGTCGAGCACCAGGTCGCCGACCAGGCCCGCGCGCACGGCATCGGGCCCGACCGGGTGCTCGCCGACGTGATGCTCACCCGCCACGCCATCAAGCAGCTCATCGAGCCGGAGGAGGTGGCCTCCGTCGTGCTGTGGCTGTGCGGCGCGCACTCCGGTCACGTCACCGGCTCGTCGTTCACGATCGACGGCGGCTGGACCGCCCAGTAGCCCCTCGTTCCCCCATCCCCCAACGAAGTGGTGACCGACATGACGAAAGCCGCCCCTCCGCAGCCGAAACCGTCCTTCGCCAAGGTCGTCGTGGCCAGCCTGATCGGAACCACGATCGAGTGGTACGACTTCTTCCTGTACGGGTCCGCCGCCGCGCTGGTGTTCAACAAGCTGTTCTTCCCCACGGCGGACCCGCTCACCGGCACCCTGCTCGCGTTCACCACGTACGCGATCGGCTTCCTGGCCCGCCCGCTCGGCGGCCTGGTGTTCGGCCACTTCGGCGACAAGCTCGGCCGCAAGAAGCTGCTCGTGCTGAGCCTGCTGCTGATGGGCGGCGCGACGTTCGCGATGGGCCTGCTGCCCACGTACGCGGCGATCGGCGTGGCCGCGCCGCTGCTGCTGACGCTGCTGCGGCTGGTCCAGGGCTTCGCGCTGGGCGGCGAGTGGGGCGGCGCGGTGCTCATCGTGTCCGAGCACGGCAGCGCGGAGCGGCGCGGGTTCTGGGCGTCCTGGCCGCAGGCGGGCGTGCCGATGGGCAACCTGCTGGCGACCGCCGTGCTGGCGGTGCTGGCCGCGGTGCAGAGCGACGAGGCGTTCCTGTCGTGGGGCTGGCGGGTGCCGTTCCTGCTGTCCGGCGTGCTCGTCCTGATCGGGCTGTGGATCCGGCTCAGCGTGTCCGAGTCGCCGGTGTTCCTGGAGGCCCAGGCGAAGATCGAGGCCGGCAGGCTGGAGGAGAAGCCGCCGATCGTGGCGGTCGTGCGCGACCACTGGCGCGAGGTGCTGATCGCGATGGGCGCGCGCATGGCGGAGAACGTGTCGTACTACGTGATCACCGCGTTCATCCTGGTCTACATCACGTCGGAACTCGGCATGGCGCGGTCGGCGGGGTTGAACGCGGTGCTGATCGCGTCGTTCGTGCACCTGGTGACGATCCCGCTGTGGGGCGCGCTGTCGGACCGGATCGGCCGGCGCACCACGTACCTGATCGGCACGGTCGGCATCGGCCTGTGGATGTTCGCGTTCTTCGCGCTGCTCGACACGAAGTCGTTCTTCCCGATGACGGTGGCGGTGACGATCGGGCTCGTGCTGCACGGCGCGATGTACGGGCCGCAGGCGGCGTTCTTCTCCGAGCTGTTCGGCACGAAGGTGCGCTACTCGGGCGCGTCCATCGGCTACCAGCTCGCGTCGATCGCGGCGGGCGCGGTGGCGCCGCTCATCGCGACCGCGCTGCTCCAGGCGTACGACAGCACGCTCCCGGTCGTGTTCTACGTGCTCGCGATGTGCGTGCTGACGGTGATCGCGGTGGTGGCGGCGAAGGAGACGAAGGGCAGCTCGCTGAACCGCGCCGACGCCGGCCGGCCGTCGGTGCGAGCATGAGGGGATGAGCGAGGCGGACGCGGTGGAGCACCTGCTGGAGCTGCTCGACCTGCTCGCGGCGGACGCGGGCAGCGAGCGGCTGGCGGCGGTGCTCCCCGCGGCCCGCGCGGCGGGCCTGCCCGACCACGAGCTGGACCGCGTCGCGCGGGCCACCGAGTGGGCGCTGCGGATCCGCCGCACGCTCACCGCGCACCGCCGCCGCGAAGCCGAGCTGGAGGCGTTGTTCGACACCGCGAACGACCTGGCCGGCGTGCGCGACCCGGACGCGGTGCTGCGGTCCATCGTGCGGCGCGCCCGGCTGCTGCTCGGCGCGGACATCGCCTACCTGAGCATGAACGACCCCGGTGAGCGCGGCACGTACATGAGGGTCACCGACGGCTCGATCTCCGCGCTGTTCCAACAGGTCCGGCTCGGCATGGGCGAGGGCCTGGGCGGGCTGGTGGCGCAGACCGCGCGGCCGTACGTGACCGCCGACTACTTCGCCGACGACCGGTTCAACCACACCGGCCCCATCGACGCCGCGGTGCGCGACGAAGGGCTGGTGGCGATCCTGGGCGTGCCGCTCAAGCTGGACCGCCGGGTCATCGGCGTGCTCTACGCGGCCAACCGGTCGCCGCGCCAGTTCCCGCCCGACGAGGTGGCGCTGCTGTCGTCGCTGGCCGACCACGCCGCGATCGCGCTGGACACCGCGCACCTGCTGGAGGAGACGCGGGCGGCGGGGGAGACGATCCGCGCCCACAACGAGGCCATGCGCCGCGCCGAGGAGGCGCACGACCGGCTCACCGACCTGGTGCTGCGCGGCGCGGACGTGCCCGAGGTGGCCGCCGCCGTGGCCAAGGTGCTCGACGGCGGGATCGTGGTGCACGACAGCGACGGCGCGGAGCTGGCCCGCATCGGCACGACCCGCGCCCTCGCTCCCCGCACGGCGGTCAACGCGTCCCGGGCGAGCGGCCGCGCCGTCCCGCAGGACGGCACGTGGGTGTGCGCCGTGCTGGCGGGCCGCGAGCTGCTGGGCAGCATCACCCTCACCGACCGCCCGGACCTCGGCGACGCCGACCGCAGGCTGTTCGAGCGGGCGGGCGTGGTGACGGCCCTGCTGCTCCTGCTGCGCCGCACGGTGGCCGAGGCGGAGAACAAGGTGCGCGGCGAGCTGATCACCGACCTGCTGACGTCCGCGGTGGACTCGGTCGCGCTGCGCGCCCGCGCCCGCCGGGTCGGCGTCGAGCTGGCCGCCGACCACGTGGTGCTGGTCGCGGACGGCCCCCGCGACCGGCTCCTGGCCGCCGCCGCGCACCACGCCTCGACGTGCCGCGGCCTGGCGGGCGTCCACGGCGAGCACGTGGTGCTCGTGCTGCCCGGCGTGGACCCGGCGGCCGCGGCGCGGGACGCGGCGAGGGTGCTCGGCAAGGCGGTCGGCCTGCCCGTGACGGTCGGGTCGGGCGGCCCGGCCCACGGACCGGAGGCGGTGGCCGCCGCGCACGCCGAGGCCGTGCGATGCCTGCGGGCGCTGGTCCAGCTCGGCCGCGAGGGCACCGGCGGCACGCTCGCCGACCTCGGTTTCGTCGGCGTGCTGCTGGGCGACCGCACGGACATCGCGGGCTACGTGCGCGCCACCCTCGGGCCGCTGCTCGACTACGACGCCGGCCGGGGCACCGAGCTGGTCCGCACGGTCACCGCGTACTTCGCGTGCGGCGCGAACCTCAGCCGCGCCAAGGACGAGCTGCACGTGCACGTGAACACGGTGGTGCAGCGGCTGGACCGGGTGGCGAGCCTGCTGGGCGAGGACTGGCTGTCGCCGGAACGGGTGCTGGAGGTCCAGCTCGCGCTCAGGCTGATGAAGGTGATGGGCGAGTAGGCGACCCCGCCGCCCGACGCGCCCCCAGTGC
>NZ_JBHYXZ010000017.1:0-14682 GCF_042752395.1 Actinosynnema sp. NPDC059335
CAGATCTCGTTCTGAGCGTTCAACTCGGGTGTTCCGAACGTAGGACACGCGTGACGCGGACGTAGGACACGCGCGGGTCAGGGGTGGCGGCCCGTGGTGGCGATGGTGACGCCCAGGCCGATCATGGTCAGGCCGCCCGCGCCGCCCACGGCGGACAGGCGGCGGGGTGAGCGGGCGAACCAGGTGCGGGCCGTCGCGGCGACCAGGCCCCACACGCTGTCGGACGCCAGCGCGATGACGTTGAACACCAGGCCGAGCAGCAGCATCTGGGCCGCCACGTGCCCCTGCGCCCGGTCCACGAACTGCGGCAGCACGGCGGCGAAGAACACGATCGTCTTCGGGTTCGCCACGCCCACCGCGAACCCCTCCCACAGCGTGCGCAGACCGCCCCGCGCCGGACCGCCCTCGGCGAACGACGCGTGCAGCGCCCCGCGCTGCCGCCACGCCTTCACCCCCAGGTACACCAGGTACGCCGCGCCGACGAGCTTCAACGCCGTGAACACCACCGCCGACCGCTCCACGACCGCCCCGACCCCGAACGCCACGGCCACGACCAGCGCGTACGCGCCGAGGGTGTTCCCCAGCACGGTGATCAACGCGGCCCGGCGGCCCTGCGCCAGCGCCCGCCCCACCACGAACAGGACGCTCGGTCCGGGGATCACGATCAGCAGGAACGACATGGCCGCGAAGGCGATGAGCCGGTCTGTGGGCACCATGGCGCCACGAAACCACGCCGGACGCCCCCGCTACCAGCGCTTTTCGCCCGGTCGGCGGGCCAGCCGGACCAACTGCGCGTTCCCGGCCGCCACCCTCCCGTCACGCAGCGCGAGCGTGTCCTCCAACCCGATGCGGGTGTCGAGGCCGCGCGCCGACGCGTAGTCCAGCACCGGCCACGCGCTGTCGTCCTCGCCGTGCAGCAGGATCGGCACGCCCAGCGGCCCCAGCAGGTCGACCAGCCGCTCCGCGTGCGCCACGGTCTCCCCCCGGCTGCACCTCGGCCAGCACCCGGACGGTCCCCGCCGGCACGCCCGCCGCCAGCAGCGCCCGCGCCGCCTCCTCGTGGAACACGCCCAGCTCGATGCCGATGCCCGCCTCGCCCAACGCGGCCGCGACGTCCCGCCACCCGTCCTCGTGCACGTTGACCGACGCGAAGTCGGGACGCCCGGCGGCCAGCCCGGCCCACCCGCGCACCAGCTCCGCCCGCCGCACCGGGTCCGGCACGATCCACGCGGCGGTCGTCACCCCCAGCTCCGCCCCCGGCGCCGCCGCCCGCACCACGGACACCGCGGTCGCGACCTCCGGACCGGCCAGCACCTCCAGGCCCACCACGTCCCGCGGGTGCAGGTGGAACGACGTCACGCCCAGCTCGGCGCACGCCGCGGCGTCGGCCGCCAGCTGCTGCGGGGTGATCGGCAGACTAGGGTGGCTGCCCGGCTCACGGGCGCCGTTCAGACAAGCCTGGAGCACGGAACCCACCGAACCACAAGGTGTTGGATACCGCCATGCCGACGCTGACCCCAGCCCTGCTGCGCCACCACGCGGGCGCGAAGTCGTACTGGCGCGGGTTGACCTACCGGGACTCCGTGGTCGAGCTGGCCGTGCGCTCGCGGCACGTGGACGGCGTCGTGGTGGGCGCGGCCGAGTACCGGGTCGCGCTGAGGTGGGAGGACACCCGGCTGGCCGGCGCGTGCACCTGCCCGTACGGGTCGCAGGGGTTCTTCTGCAAGCACTGCGTCGCGGTCGGCCTGGTGCTGCTGGACCGCGGCCTGACCGTGCCGCCGCCGGACGCGGAGGACGAGGAGCTGCGCGCCCGCCTCGCCGAACTGGACCACGCCGAGCTGGTGGAGCTGCTCTACGACCGGGCCGCCCGCGACCACGCGCTGCGCGACGAGATCATGCGAGTTCGAGGCTGAACCCGAGCGCGGTCACGTCCACGCCCGGCACCGGCTGCCAGTCGCGGTCGGGCCGCCGCTGGAAGCCCAGCCGCCGGTAGAGCCGGTGCGCCGTGGTCATGTGCTCGGAGCTGCTCATCACCAGCCGCCGCGCGCCGAGTTCGCGGGCCCGCGCGATCACCGCGCGCACCAGCGCCTCCCCCACCCCGCGGCCGCGCGCGGTCGGGCTCACCGCGAGCATCCGGAACTCGACCTCGCCGTCCCGGCTGACCTCGGCGTACGGGGTGCCGGGGCGGACCACCGTGACGGTGCCGAGCACGGTGTCCGCGACGTCCACCGCCACCAGCAGTTCCGCCTCGCGGGCACGGGTGCGCGCATCGACCAGCGTGTCGGCGTACCCGCCGGTGTGGCTGTCGATGTGCCGGTCGGCCCGGTAGGCGGCCACCGTGACCGCGCCCGCCGCCGCCCACTCGTCTTCCCTCGCGGGCCTCACCACGATGTCGGCCATCTGGTTCCCCTCCACGTCGTCGGACGTCCCGATTGTCGTCCACCCGACCGCGCCGGCAGGCGTTCGACCGAGATTCGGCCGGACGGCCCAGCCGAACGCCTCCCGACCGCGGGCGCGATGATGTGGCGATGACACTCCCCGGTGCGATCGAACTGCCCGACGGTTCCCGGGTGCGCGGCCGAGGGCTGCGCAACCCGACCCCGGACGGCGTCCCGGACTACGCGCTGTACCTCGGTTCGCCGAAGATGCGGCAGAAGGTGATGGCCCGCCCGGACGCCCCGCCGTGGCCCCACGAGTGGTTGGAGTGGCCGGACTTCCGGCTGCCCGCGTCGACGGAGCGGGCCGTGGCGCTGATCCGCGACCTGCACGCGCGGGCCAGGTCCGGGGAGCGGGTCGAGGTGGCGTGCGGCGGCGGCATCGGGCGGACCGGCACGGTGGTCGCCTGCCTGGCCGTGCTGGCGGGCGTCCCGTCCACGGAGGCCGTGGCGTGGACGCGGGCCCACTACCACCGGCGTGCGGTGGAGACGCCGTGGCAGAAGCGGTGGGTGGCCCGCTTCCCGCACGACTGAGCCCGCCTCGCCGGGGGACCGCACGCGCACCGGTCCCCGGCGACGCGCCCAGTGACGTCAGGGCGCGGGTTCGGGGGCGTCGTCCTCGGCGACGGTGGCGACCGCGCGGGCGGCCTCCGGGCCGTCCGCGAGCAGGACGCGGAAGCCCGCCTCGTCCAGGACCGGGACCTTGAGCTGCACCGCCTTGTCGGCCTTGGAGCCCGGCGACTCGCCGACCACCACGAAGGCCGTCTTCTTCGACACCGACCCGGCGGCCTTGCCGCCCCGCGACAGGATCGCCTCCTTCGCCTCGTCCCGCGAGAACGTCTCCAGCGAACCCGTGACCACGATCGACAACCCCTCCAGGTGGCGCGGGACCGAGGTGTCGCGCTCCTCGGCCATCCGCACCCCGGCGGCCCGCCACCTGGCGACGACCGCCTGCCGCCAGGGCGTCTCGACCCACTCCCGCACGGCCGTCGCGATGGTCGGGCCCACGCCCTCGGCGGCGGCCAGCTCCTCCTCCGTCGCGGCGACTATCCGGTCCAGCGAGCCGAACTCCCGCGCCAGCGCGCGGGCCGCGGTGGGGCCCACGTGCCGGATCGACAGCGCGACCAGCACCCTCCAGAGTGGACGCTGCTTGACCAGCTCCAGGTTGTCCAGCAGCTTCACCGCGTTCGCGGTCAGCTCGCCGTCCTTGGTGCGGAAGAGGTCGACCTGCGCCAGCGCGTCCGCGTCCAGGTCGAACAGGTCGCCCTCGTCCCGGTACACCGGCGAGTCGACCAGCGCCGCCGCCGCCTCGAAGCCGAGCACCTCGATGTCCAGCGCCGACCGGGACGCGAGGTACGCGAGCCGCTCCCGGAGCTGACCGGGGCAGCCGGCCGCGTTGGGGCAGCGGATGTCGACGTCGCCCTCCTTCATCGGCCGCAGCACGTGCCCGCACTCCGGGCAGGTCAGGGGCATCTCGAACGGGTACGCGTCGGCGGGGCGGGCGTCGACCACCGGGCCGAGCACCTCGGGGATCACGTCACCGGCCTTGCGGATCACGATCCGGTCGCCGATCAGCACGCCCTTGCGCCGGACCTCGCTCGCGTTGTGCAGGGTGGCGCGGGCCACCGTGGAGCCCGCCACCTTCACCGGCTCCATCACCGCGTACGGCGTGACCCGGCCGGTGCGGCCGACCTGCACCTTGATGTCCAGCAACGTGGTGGTGGCCTCCTCCGGCGGGTACTTGAACGCGATGGCCCACCTCGGCGCGCGCGAGGTGCTGCCCAGCCGCCGCTGCAACGGCACCTCGTCCACCTTCACGACCACGCCGTCGATCTCGTGCACGGCGTCGTGCCGGTGCGCGCCCCAGTACGAGACGTGCTCGGCGATGTCGTCGAACGCGTCGAGCACCTTCGTGTGCGGCGACACCGGCAGCCCCCACGCGCGCAGCGCCTCGTACGCCTGGGACTGCCGGGCCAGCTCGAACCCCTCGCGCTTGCCGAGGCCGTGGCAGATCAGCCGCAGCCGGCGCGACGCGGTGACCTTCGGGTCCTTCTGCCGCAACGACCCGGCGGCGGTGTTGCGCGGGTTCGCGAACGGCGGCTTGCCCGCCGCCACGAGCCGCGCGTTCAGCTCCAGGAAGTCCTCCACCGCGAAGAACACCTCGCCGCGCACCTCGACCAGCGCGGGCACGGGGTGCTCGGCGGTGCCGGTCAACGTCTCCGGCACGTCCTGGAGGGTGCGCACGTTGAGCGTGACGTCCTCCCCGGTCCGGCCGTCGCCGCGGGTGAGCGCGCGCACCAGCCGGCCCTGCTCGTAGAGCAGGTTGACGGCCAGCCCGTCGATCTTCGGCTCGCACAGGAAGTGCGCGTCCTCGCCGACCTCCTTGCGCACCCGGTCGAACCAGGCCCGCAGCTCGTCCGGGGAGAACACGTTGTCGAGGCTGAGCATCCGCTCCAGGTGGTCGACCGCGGTGAACTCGGTCGAGAACGTGCCGCCGACGAGCTGGGTGGGCGAGTCGGGGGTGGCGAGCCCGGGGTGCGCCCGCTCCAGCGCCTCCAACCGACGGAGCAACGCGTCGAACTCGCCGTCACTGACCGTCGGCGAGTCGAGGACGTAGTAGCGGAACTGGTGGCCGCGCACCTCCTCCGCGAGCGCCGCGTGCTCCTCCCGCACGGCGGCGGGCACGTCCTCGACGCCCTCGGCCGGGGCGTGGGTCGGGTTCAACGAGTCGTCGCTGGTCACGGCATGAGCGTAACCAGGGGGTCCGACGATTTCAGGACCGCTCCCCGCCCATCGAGCGGACCAGGTCGCGGAACTCCAGCAGGTCGATCGCGCCCTCCGGCTCGGCGGACGCCGTCTCCACCCGGCCCAGCCGTTCACCCGCCAGCCGTTCACCGAGCGTGACGTCCAGCGGCAGGAACGTGAGGGTCTGGCGGGCCGCCGGTTCGAGCGCGGCGAACTCGGGGTGGTAGACCGCGACGTCGACCAGGCCGTCGGAGACCTGCGCGACCACCCGCACGTCGGCGAGCCGGATGCGGCGCGGCCCGAGGTTGACCGTGACCAGGGTCGGGTCGGGCACGGCGGGCACCGAGTCGTGGTACTCCCAGATCATGTCCTCCGCCGGCGCGGCCCCGATCCACGCGTCGGTGTAGGGGCGCAGCCGGGGGTCCTCGCGGCTGGTGATCACCAGGGCGTAGATGGCGCGGTGCCCGCGTTCGAGGGAGAACTCCAGGTCCGGGTGCATGGCGGCGACCAGCGCGCCCAGCGCGCCCTCCACCCGGTGCGGCTCGCCGTCGCCCAGGGCCGCGTTCACGGTCGGCAGCAGCTCGAACCACGCCGGCCAGAAGGCGGCCGCGGCCTCGTCCGGGTTCGGCAGGTGGACCGGCTCGGGTTCGGGCTCGGTGCGGCGGCGGAACCAGCTCATGGCTCCATTGAACTACGGCGGCAGGCCACCGCGAGCAGTTCCGCCGCGGGTCCCACGAGCCTGCGGTCGGCAGGCCACGCGGCCCGCAGCACGCGGCGCAGGTCCAGCTCCACGGGCGCTTCGGCCAGCCGCCCCTCGGCGAGGTCGACGGCCACGGCGAGCACGCTGAGCACGGCGGGCGCGACCCCGGCGACGACCGCGCCGCGCACGGCGGTGGTGGAGCCCAGCTCCAGCGCGGGCGGGCACGCGTCGGGCAGCGCCCGGTCCAGCGTGTCCCGGGTGCCGGAGCCGCGTTCCCGCACGACCAGGGGTGTCGCGGCCAGTTCGGCGGCGGTGAGCGGGCGTCGGCGGCGGGCCCACGGGTGCCCCGGCGCGACGACCAGCGCCAGCCGGTCCACGGCCACCCGGCGCGTGGAGAGCCCCGGCAGCGGGCCCGGGGCCTCGACGAACCCCAGGTCGACCGCGCCGTCGCGGACCAGCGCCACGACCGTCCCGGAGTTCGTCACCCGGAGGCCGACGCGCAGCTCGGGCCGGGTCCGGCGCAGCTCGCCGATCCAGCCCGGCGCGAGGTGCTCGGCCACGGTCATGCTCGCGGCCACCCGCAGCTCGGCCTCCTGCGCCGAGCGCAGCGCCCGCGCGCCCTCGACCAGGCCCGCGACCTCGTCCAACACCCGCCGCGCGCGCTCGGTCACCACCACGCCGGCCGGGGTCAGCACGGACCCGCGCCGCCCCCGGTCGACCAGCACCACGCCGAGCCTGCGTTCCAACGTGGACAGCCGCTTGCTCGCCGAGGGCTGCGCGATGCCCAGCTCCTCGGCGGCCCGCCCGAGGCTGCCCAGCTCCCCGACCAGCACCAGCAGGCGCAGCGACTCGAGGTCCGGGGTCATAGCCACAGGGTATGACCCCAGACCCGGACGCCGGCTACCGGGAACGTTCGCCCGGACGGAGGGTGGGCGGTGTGCTGATCGCCGCGTTGGTCCTGGGTGTGGTGGTGGGCGGACGCGTGCCCGACGTGGCGGGCGCCACCCGCGTGCTGCTGCGCGTCGGGGTGGTCCTGCTCGGGCTGCAACTGTCCGTCCCGCAGCTGTGGGGCCTGGGACCGGGCGTCCTGGTCGCCATCGTGGTCACGGTCGCGGTGACGTTCTTCGGCACGCTGGCGCTCGGCCGCTGCCTCGGCCTGCCGCGCGGCCTCACCGTGCTCGTGGCCGGCGGTTTCGCCATCTGCGGGGCCTCGGCCATCGCCGCCGTCGAGGGCCGGGTGGACCGGGAGGACGGGCACGTGGCCGCGAGCGTCGCCCTCGTCACCCTCTACGGCGCCCTGGCCATGGTCGCGTTGCCGCTGCTGGGGGCCTCGCCGCAGTGGATCGGGCTCAGCGTGCACGAGGTCGCGCAGGTGGCCGCCGCCGCGCCCGCCGGCGGTCTGGCCACGGCCATGGCGGTGAAGCTCGGCCGGGTGGCGCTGCTCGTGCCGATCGTGGCCTGCGTCGGCCGCCGGGGCGCGCCGCCGGTGCCCGGCTTCCTGCTCGGGTTCCTGGCGGCGGTGGCGGTCGGCCCGCTGCTGCCGACCGCCGTCCTGGGCGTGGCCGAGACCGCGACGACGGTCGTGCTGGCCGTCGCCCTGTTCGGCCTCGGCACGGCCGTGCGGCCCCGGGCGCTGCTGCGGACCGGCCCGCGGGCACTCCTGCTGGGGCTGCTCTCGACGCTGCTGGTGTGCGGGACGGGCTACCTGTCGCTGCGGGTGGTGTGAGCGCGCAGCAGGTCGGCGTTCAGGCGGGCGATCGTGGTCAGCGGGATGCCCTTGGGGCACGCCGACGTGCACTCGCCGGTGTTCGTGCAGCCGCCGAACCCGGCCGCGTCGTGCTCGGCGACCATGTCCCGCGCCCGCGAGTACCGCTCCGGCTGCCCCTGCGGCAGCACGCCCAGGTGCGTGGCCTTCGCGGCGGTGAACAGCATCGCCGACCCGTTCGGGCACGCGGCCACGCACGCACCGCAGCCGATGCACGCCGCCGCCTCGAACGCAGTGTCCGCGTCGGGCTTGGGCACGGGCGTGGCGTGCGCGTCCGGCGCGGACCCCGTCGGCACGCTGATGTACCCGCCGGCCGCCACGATCCGGTCGAACGCCGACCGGTCCACCACCAGGTCGCGCACCACCGGGAACGGCCGCGCCCGCCACGGCTCGACGGTCACCACGTCGCCGTCGCGGAAGTGCCGCAGGTGCAGCTGGCACGCCGTGGTCGCCTTCTCCGGCCCGTGCGCCACCCCGTTGATCATCATCCCGCACGCGCCGCAGATGCCCTCGCGGCAGTCGTGGTCGAACGCCACCGGCTCCTGCCCGGCCGTGATCAGCCGCTCGTTGAGCACGTCCAGCGCCTCCAGGAACGACATGTCCGGCGACAGGTCGTCCAGGGCGTACTCCACCAGCCGCCCGGTCGCGCCGCTCTGCCGCCAGATCCGCAGGGTGAGTTTCACGCGTAGCTCCGGGTGCTCGGGGTGACGTGCTCGAAGACCAGTTCTTCCTTGTGCAGCACGGGCGGTCGGCCCACGCCCGTGTACTCCCACGCGGCCACGTAGGAGAAGTTCGCGTCGTCCCGCAGCGCCTCGCCGTCCGGGGTCCGGCTCTCCGACCGGAAGTGGCCGCCGCACGACTCCTCGCGGTGCAGCGCGTCCACGCACATCAGCTCCGCCAGCTCGAGGAAGTCCGCGACCCGGCCCGCCTTCTCCAGCTCCTGGTTCAGCCGCTCGCCGTCGCCGGGCACCTTGACCCGGGCCCAGAACTCCTCGCGCAGCTCCGGGATGCGCTCCAGCGCCTTGCGCAGCCCCGCCGCGTCGCGCTCCATGCCGCACTCGTCCCACATCAGCCTGCCCAGCTCGCGGTGGAACGACTCGACCGTGCGGTCGCCGTCCACGGCCAGCAGCGTCTTCACCCGGCCGCGCACCTCCGACATCGTGTCCGCGACCACCGGGTGGCTCTCGTCGACCGGTTCGAACGGCGCGTCGGCCAGGTAGTCGCCGATCACGCCGGGCAGCACGAAGTAGCCGTCCGCCAGGCCCTGCATCAGCGCGGACGCGCCCAGGCGGTTCGCGCCGTGGTCGGAGAAGTTGGCCTCGCCGATCACGTAGAGGCCGGGGATCGTGGAGCGCAGGTCGTAGTCGACCCACAATCCCCCCATCGTGTAGTGGACGGCCGGGTAGATGCGCATCGGCGTCCGGTAGGGGTCGTCGCCGGTGATGCGCTGGTACATCTCGAACAGGTTCCCGTAGCGCTGCTCGACGGCGTGCGCGCCGAGGCGCCGGATGGCGTCGGCGAAGTCGAGGTACACGCCGCGCTTCTCGTCGGAGATGTTCTTCGCCGCCCGGGACGCGATGTCGCGCGGCACCAGGTTGCCGAAGCTCGGGTACATGCGCTCCAGGAAGTAGTCGCGGTCGGCATCGGGGATGTCGTTGGGCGCACGCGTGTCGTGCGGGTCGCGCGGCACCCACACGCGGCCGTCGTTGCGCAGCGACTCGCTCATCAGGGTGAGCTTCGACTGGTGGTCGCCGCTGATCGGGATGCACGTCGGGTGGATCTGGATGAAGCACGGGTTCGCGAACAGCGCGCCCCGCCGGTGCGCCCGCCAGATCGCGGTGGCGTTGCAGCCCTTGGCGTTGGTGGACAGGTGGAACACGTTGCCGTAACCGCCGGTCGCGAGCACGACGGCGTCGGCGAAGTGGGTGGACACCGCGCCGCTGACGAGGTCGCGCACGACGATCCCGCGCGCCCGGCCGTCCACCACGACCAGGTCCAGCATCTCGGTGCGCGGGTGCGTCTCGACGCGCCCGGCGGCGACCTGGCGCTCCAGGGCCTGGTACGCGCCCAGCAGGAGCTGCTGCCCCGTCTGGCCGCGGGCGTAGAACGTGCGGGAGACCTGCGCGCCGCCGAACGACCTGGTGTCCAGCAGGCCGCCGTACTCGCGGGCGAACGGCACGCCCTGCGCCACGCACTGGTCGATGATCTCGACGCTGATCTGCGCCAACCGGTACACGTTCGACTCGCGCGAGCGGAAGTCGCCGCCCTTGACGGTGTCGTGGAACAGGCGGTGCACGCTGTCGCCGTCGTTGCGGTAGTTCTTGGCCGCGTTGATGCCGCCCTGCGCGGCGATGCTGTGCGCGCGGCGCGGGCTGTCCTGGTAGCAGAACGACTTGACGCGGTAGCCCAGCTCGGCCAGCGTCGCCGCGGCCGAGCCGCCCGCGAGGCCCGTGCCGACCACGATCACGCTGCGGGTGCGCCGGTTCGCCGGGTTGACCAGGCGGGCCGAGAAGCGGCGGCGGTCCCAGCGGGACTCGATCGGCCCGGACGGCACGCGGTGGTCGGCGATCGGAGCGCCTTCGGTGTAGGGCATGTCAGCTCACCAATCCGGTGAAAACGGCGAAGGGGACGGACAGGAACCCGGCGCAGACCACCACGGCGACGCCGAGTCCGATCACGCGCGAGGTGGTGACGCCGAGGGTCTGGGTGGCGCTCCACACGCCGTGGCGGATGTGGAAGCCGAGGGCGAGCACGGCGACGGTGTAGGCGAGCACGACGTACCAGTGCCGGAAGTCGGCGACCACGTTCGCGTGAATCTCGCCGGGCACGCCGTGGGGGTTGAGCCACCCGACGGTGAGGTCGAGCAGGTGGTAGACGACGAACAGGGCGATGATCACGCCGCCCCAGCGCATGGTGCGGGCGGCGTAGCTGCCCTGGACGCGCCTGCGGTGCTCGTAGCGGCCCCCGGCCCGGCGGGCGCGGGCGGTGAGCTGGTAGGCGGCGAGGAAGTGCAACGCCACGCAGGCGAGCAGCGCGACCCGGGTCGGCCAGACCGCGCCGATCTCGCGCAGCCACCGGCCGTAGCCGTCGATCGCCTCCGCGCCGGAGAAGACGGTCAGGTTGCCGAGCATGTGCACGACGACGTAGAGCAGCAGCCCGGCGCCGGTGACCGCCATGACGACCTTCTTGCCGACGGTGGTGCGGTAGAGCCCGATCGTGTCCACGTCGATGACGCTAGGAACGGGTGTGACAAGTCGTCCAATACATCGTGAGCTGGCGGAGGATAGCCTCGGGCTATGACGCTCCAGCAGCTCGTGTACTTCCTGGCAGTGGCCCGGACGCGGCACTTCACCCGGGCCGCGGCCGAGGTGCGTGTGGCGCAGCCCTCACTGTCCAAGCAGATCCACGCGCTGGAGAAGGAGCTGGGGGCGGAGCTGTTCAGCCGGGCGCGCGGGAACGTCGCGCTGACGCCGGCGGGCGAGGCGCTGCTGCCCGTGGCGCAGCGGATCCTGTCCGATGTGGACACGGCGCGGCTGGAGGTGGCCGAGCTGGTGGGGCTGCGGCGGGGGCGGGTGCGGGTGGGCGCGACGCCGAGCCTGTGCGGCAGCCTGTTCGCGGACGTGATCAAGCGGTACCACGACGCGTACCCCGGCATCCAGGTGTCGGTGACCGAGGGCGGGTCGCGGGACCTGGTCGCGGCGTTGGAGGCGGGTCAGCTCGACCTGGCGCTGGTGATCGTGTCGCCGGCGGACGCCGACCGGGCGTTGACCGTGGTGCCGGTGCTGCGGGAGGAGCTGGTGGTGGCGTCGGCCGAGCCGCTGGGCGTGGCCCGGATGCGGTTGACGGACCTGCGCGAGCACCCGCTGGTGATGTTCCGGCCGGGGTACGACCTGCGGGAGACGACGTTGGCGGCGTGCCGGCAGGCGGGGTTCGAGCCGGGGTTCGCGGTGGAGGGCGGGGAGATGGACGCCGTGCTGCGGTTCGTGGAGGTGGGGTTGGGGGTGGCGATCGTGCCGAGCACGGTGCTGGCGACCCGGTCGTTGCACGGCACCCCGCTCACGCCGGCCACGACGCGGACGGTGGCGCTGGCCCACCGGACCGACGTGGCCCCGACCACGGCCGGCCGCGCGTTCCGCAGCGTCCTGCTGTCCTTCCTCCGCGACGCCCCGCTCCCCCCGGGCGTCCACCTGGCCACCCCCTAACCGACGCGAGAGTCCAACCCTCAACGCGCGAGAGTCCAACGCCCACGTGCGGTGAGTTCAACACTGGACCGACCACGCGGTATGCCGAGCGTTGAACTCACGTGCGCCGAACGTTGGACTCTCGCGTTGTGAACGTTGGACTCTCGCGCCGCCTGGGGTTACCAGGTTTCCGGTGGTTCGACGAACGCCTTGGCCAGGTCGCGGGTGAACGCCAGGGCGCGTCGCGCCCACGCCTCGCTCGCCCCCGCCATGCCGCACGTCGGCGTCGGCACGGCGTGCGTGCCCAGGATCGACCGCGGGAACCCGAGCCGGTCCACGAGGTCCAGCGCGGGCTGGGCCAGCGACTTCAGCGCCGGCCGCGTGGCCGGGTCGGTGCTCGGGGCCAGGCCCAGCAGCAGCTGGGTCTTCTCCTCCCACGCCTCGCCGATCTCGTCCCACACCGCGTCGTCCAGGACCGTGACGTCGAACGAGACCGCCCGCGCGCCCGCCTGCCGGAGCAGCGTGACCGGCGGCTTCGGCGCGCAGCAGTGCACGATCACGTCGGCGTCGAGGCCGTCGATGACGGTCTGCAACACCGCCCGCGCGTCCGGCTCCGGGACGGCCGGGACCGTGCCCAGCTTGGACGGGGTCGGCAGCAGGCCCCGGAGCACGGCGGGCAGCCCCGGTTCGTCGAGCTGCACGACGACCTTCGCCCCGGTCCGCTTGCCCACCTCGGCCACGTGCCGGTTGACGCCCTCGACCAGGGACTCGGTGAACTCGCGCAACGCGCCCCGGTCGGTGAGCACGCGGTGGCCGCGCGCCAGCTCGACGCTTGCGGTGAGCGTCCACGGCCCGGCCGCCTGCACCTTCACCACCCGCGGCCCCACGGGGTCGGCGGCCTCCTCGAACGCGTCCAGGTCACGGCGCAGCAGGTCCACCGCGCGCCGGTGGTCCCGACCGGGGTGCGCGGTGGTCCGCCAGCCGGAGGGGACCACCTCCACCGGCAGGTCGACCAGCAGCGCCGCGGTGCGGCCGATCATGTCCGCGCCGACGCCGCGCGCGGGCAGTTCGGGCAGGTGGGGCAGGTCGGGGAGTTCGCCGAGCACGATCCTGGCGGCCTCCAGCGGGTCGTTTCCGGGTAGCGAGCCGATGCCGGTGGCGGCGCCGGCGGACCAAGGGAGGGCATCCACGCGCACAGTCTCCCACCACCGCCGCTCGGCCGTTCGACGGCGAAAAGGTCTAGACCCATTGACGACATGGTCCAGACCACATACCGTCACGGTGTCGGTGCCGACAGTGTCGAGCGGCGCCGCCACGACGTGGTGTGGGGGCGTGCCGCGCCCCGCGCCCCCACACCACCTCCACCCCGTTCCCCCTGCACGGGAGTAGGTGCCGATGTCCCGCAAGCGCAAGAGCCTGGCCGCGTTGGCGGCGGGCGTCACCGCGGTCCTGACCGCCGGTCTGCTGCTGGCCGCCCCCGCGGGCGCCGCGCCGACCCCCACCGCCGTGTTCACCCAGGACTCCACGTGGGGTTCGGGGTACCAGGGCAAGTTCACCGTCACCGCCGGCACGGCCGCGCTGTCCGGGTGGAAGGTCGAGTTCGACCTGCCGGCGGGCACCACGCCCGGCTCGTACTGGGACGCCGCGCTGACCAGCAGCGGCACCCACCACACGTTCACCAACCGCGAGTACAACGGCAGCCTCGCGGCCGGCGCGTCCACGTCGTTCGGGTTCCTGGTGAACGGCACGGGCCTGCCCGCCAACTGCAAGCTCAACGGCCAGCCGTGCGCCGGCGGTGGAACCACGACCACGACGACAACGACGACGACCACCACCACTTCCGACCAGCCCCCGCCGCCCGGCAGCCTGAAGTCCGCGCCGTACGTCGACATCACCATGCCGACGCCGTCGCTGGAGTCGGTCGCCCGCGCCACGGGGCAGAAGGTGTTCACGCTCGCCTTCGCGCTCGCGGACAGCACCGGCTGCAACCCGGCGTGGGGCGGCACGATCCCGCTGAACGACAGCCGGATCATCAACGACGTGCGCGCGCTCAAGGCGTTGGGCGGTGACGTCGTCGTGGCGACCGGCGGCGCGGCCGGGCCGTACCTGGAGTACTCGTGCTCCACCGCGGACGCGCTGCTGGCGGCGTACAAGAAGGTGCTCGACGCGGTGGGCAGCAACCACCTGGACGTGGACGTCGAAGCCTCCATCCCGCACGACATGGTCAACACGGCGTTGAAGCGCCTGCAGACCGAGCGCGGCACGTCGATCAGCTACACGATGCGCGTGCAGGGCGACGACTACGGCATGGACCCGTACTCGGTGCAGATCCTGCAGAACGCCGCCGCCAAGGGCCTGACCGTGCTGGTGAACCCGATGACGATGGAGTTCGGCTCGTCCCGCCCGGACTGGGGCGACGCCGTCATCGCCGCCGCCGAGAGCAGCCTGCGGCAGATGAAGCAGATCTGGCCCGCCAAGTCGGACGCGGAGCTGAAGCGACTGCTCGGCGTGACCCCGATGATCGGCCGCAACTTCAACGGCAAGGTCTTCACCCAGGCGCACGCGCGCAAGCTCGTGACCTGGGCGAACACGAACCGGATCGGCCTGCTGGGCTTCTGGTCCGTGGGCCGTGACAACGGCGGCTGCCCCGGCGGCGGCATCTCGCCGACGTGCAGCAGCATCAGCCAGTCGCAGTACGAATTCACCAACATCTTCAAGGGCTTCACGGCCTGACCGTGCTGCGGTGGGGGGGGGGGCGGGGCCCCCCCCCCCCGCCCCCCAGCCCCGCACCCCGCACAACCCCCCCCAGGCCGGGGCGATTAAAAAAAAAACCCCGCCCCCCCGAATTTTGGGGTT
>NZ_JBHYXZ010000017.1:14692-38041 GCF_042752395.1 Actinosynnema sp. NPDC059335
ATAACACACCCCCCCCCCCGCGCGCTCTTGGTGTGGGTGGGTCGTCCCCACCCCCCCCCCCCCCCACCGCTGCACGCTAGCCGCTCACCAGGATCAGCACTCCGATGCCGATCAGCACGACCGGCAGGAGGATGTGACCCCAGCGGGTCAGGGGTTTGGTGATGGTGGGACGCGTGGCGATGTGGCGGGCGGTTGCGCACCACACCGCGACCAGGGCCAGGAAGACCACCACGTAGGTCGTGATGCCGGTGGTGGTGAAGACCGGGACGTAGACGCCGATGTTGTCGCCGCCGTTGGCGAACGTCACGGCGGCCACGCCCAGTGCGCCCGTGGCGGCCGGCTCGGAGTCGTCGCCGCCCCGCCACGCCTGCCACGCCGCCTTCACGCCCAGCGCCAACGGCAGCAGGCCCAGCCACGGCAGGACCGCGGCGGGCAGGAGGGTGGCGCCCAGGGAGGCCGCCACGCAGACGGCCAGGATGGCGGCGAAGCCGAGGTACTGGCCCAGCACGACGCGCCACGCGGGCACGCCCCGGGCGAAGAACAGCGCCAGCAGGACGATGTCGTCCACGTTCGTCACGGCGAACAGCCCGATCGCACGGATGATGTCCAGCACCAGCGAACCTTAAGGTGCAGGCATGAACGGACCCGCGGAGATGCTCGCCAACGACGCCGCGTCGACCGCGCTCGGCATCCGGGCGCTCGAACTCGGCGAGGGCACCGCCCGGCTCGCCATGACCATCACCGACCTGATGGTCAACGGCCACGGCATCGGGCACGGCGGGTACGTGTTCCTGCTCGCGGACACCGCCTTCGCCTGCGCGTGCAACCGCCACGGCTCGGTGACCGTGGCGGCGCAGGCGGAGATCGACTTCATCGCCCCCGTGCACGCGGGGGACGAGCTGGTGGCCGAGGCGGTGGAACGGGCCCGGTTCGGGCGCAGCGGCATCTACGACATCACCGTGCGCCGGGGTGACCAGGTGGTGGCCGAGTTCCGCGGCCGCAGCCGGACGCTCAGGCCGAACGGCGCAGACCCAGCACCTGGAGGGTGATGAAGCCCGCCACCGCGATCGCCTGGGCGACGATCAGGAACACGCCCAGCCCGGTCACGGGGAACCACCCGGCAAAAGCGGTGAGGAAGCTGTCCAGCACCCACACCGAATTACCGACGATCACCACCGCGACCACTGGCCGAACGGGTCGCAGGCCGAGCGCGAAAACGCCCGCGCCGTAAGCGACGAGGAATGCGCCGAGCCCGATCACCAGACCGCGCGGCAATCCCGTGGGCAGGTCGAGGAAAAGGGCGAGGAGGCCGAGCCCGCCCGAGGCGACGCCGTCGAGCTTGAGGGCGAAGCGGAGCAGGCCGTCGTGGTGCACGCGAGTTGTCGTCATGGCCCGGAAGTTAGGCCCGGCGCTCCTGCCGGCGGTACGCCGAACGCTGCCATCGACTGCCGGTCACACCGCCTCGACCTGCGCGGCCAGGTCTTCGGCGATCAGCTTCGCCCCCGCGTTCTGCCAGTTGTGCAGCGTCCGCTCCGGCACCTGGTCCACGAACCACGCCAACGCCCGCCGCGCCACCGGGTCGAGGTCCTCGCGCTTGGTCCGCCTGCTGTACGGCCGGATACCGACCACGTAGTAGAAGTACAGCGCGTTGTAGTGCCGCCATTCGTCGCTGGTGCCGAATTCACCGTCGCGCGGCTTGAGCCGCTGGATGCCCTCCGACAACAACGCCTTCAATTCCGCCGCACGTTCCAGCGGTTGGTCGGACGCGCCCCGGGCGGCGAGCCGGGCGTCGATCACCGGCAATTCCGTCAACGGGCTCGCGACCAGCTTGCCGAGGTCGCCGTAGTTGCTCAACGCCCGCCTGGTCAGCTTGACGAGCTCGGCCTGGTCGAGCGGCGCGCGCCGGGGCAGGGCGTCGGCCGCCTCGCGCAGCTCGGCCCGGGTCGCGGCCACCTCCGGCACGGCGACCTTGTCCACCAGCAGCGCCAGCGGGTTGGCCAGCACCTGCACCGCGATCGCGGCGGCGACCGTGCCGTACAGCAGCGGCACCAGCCGGTCGTCCAGGAACAACGCCACCTGCCCGCCGAACACCGCCGCCAACCCGGCCGACGTGAGCAGCGACCGCACCACGTCCGCCCGGATCGCCTCGCCCTCGTCGAACGCGTCCGCCACGGCCACGAGCACCCCGAACACCAGCAGGTCCACCCCGGCCGAGGCGATCACCAGCGGTTCCGGCAGCACGTCCACCAGCAGCAGCGCGCAGCTCAGCCCGAACAGCACCGTCGCCGCGCCCGGCAACGCCCGCCGCAGCCGCAGGCACAGCACCACCGCGACGGCCAACGGGGCCAGCACCACCAGGGGCACGAAGTACGCCGCGACCAGCAACGGCGCCGCGCTCCAGCGCCACCACCGGTCGTACCGCACCGGCAGCCAGCACACGACGACCCCGGTCCACGCCACCGCGGGCACCGCCAGCGCCACCGCCGGCAGCGGGAGGGCGATCACCAGGGCGTAGGCGAGCAGCCCGACCGCCGCCCGCCGGAGCAGGGGTTTGCGGTGATCGCGCACGAGCAGGTACAGGCCGAGCCACCAGGCGAGGCCGAAGGTCACCACCGACACCGCGATCACCCGGAAATCCTACGGTTGCGCCGGCTGGGACCATGTGGTCCATGCCGGTCGAGCTGACGCTCCGCAGGGCCGCCGAAGAGGTCGAACGCGGCGATCTGGCCAGTGTGCTGCGCGCACGGCAGCGGCTGGTCGGCCTGGTCACCAGTTACCCGGACCGGTTGGACCTGCGGGACCGGCTGGCGGCGGTGTACCGGCTGCTCGGCGACGCGGCGCAGGCCGGGCGCTGGAGCTACCTGTCCGAGGTGCGCGACGAGGCCGAGGTGGCGGCGTTCGAACGCGCCTACCGCACGCCGATGGCCCGGCTGGCGGCGATGAACTGGGTCGGCGGCGAGGCGGGCGCGGCCACCGAGACCGCGCGGCAGCGGCTGGTGGCGTTGCAGGAGGCGGCGAACGAGCAGTTGCGCGCGGAGCTGTCGGTGGCCGACGACCGCGACTCCTCGTGGGGCACGAACGTGCTGGTGCTGGTCGGCCTGGTGGTCGTGCTGCTCTGCTTCGTGGTCGGCGCGGTGACGCTCGTCATGTGGGTCTACAGGTGGTTCACGGGCTGAGCGCATGCTGGGTGCATGACCCCCGAAGTCGCCGCCGCCGCTGACCGCATCCGCCCGCACGCCCGCCGCACCCCGACCTGGCGCACGGAGGTGGACGGCCGGCCCGTCGTGTTCAAGCTGGAGCACCTCCAGCTCACCGGTTCGTTCAAGCTGCGCGGCGCGCTGAACACCCTGATCGCCGCCGACTCACCCGATCGTGTGGTCACGGCGTCCGGTGGCAACCACGGCCTCGGCGTGGCGAAGGCCGCGCAGCTCCTCGGGCTGCACGCCACCGTGTTCGTGCCCGTGGGCGCGCCGGAGGGCAAGGTCCGGCGGATCGAGGCGGCGGGCGCGAAGCTGATCCGGCACGGCGACACGTACGCCGAAGCGGTGCTGGCGGCCCGCGAGACGCCCGGTTTCTACGTCGAGGCGTACAACGACCCGACCGTCGTCGCAGGTCAGGGCACGGTCGCCGCCGAGGTGGTGGCGGACGCGCCGGACGTGGACGCGATCGCGGTCGCCGTCGGGGGCGGCGGGCTGGCCGCGGGCACGGCGCTGGCCTCCGGCCTGCCGACCGTCGCGGTCGAGCCGGAGCGGTGCTGCGCGCTGCACCACGCGCTGGCGGCGGGCGAGCCGGTGGACGCCGAGGTGGACTCGGTCGCGGCGTCCGCGCTGGGCGCCACGCGGGTGGGCGAGGTCCCGTTCGGGATCCTGAGCACGCACCCGGTGACGTCCGTGCTCGTGACCGACGCCGAACTCCTCGCCGCCCGCGACCGGCTGTGGGAGGAGTTCCGGCTGGCCGTGGAACCGGCGGCGGCCGTGCCGTTCGCCGCGTGGCTGGCCGGGCGGGTGCCGGGCGAGCTGCCGTGCGTGGTGCTGTGCGGCGCGAACACGGACTGGACGCCCTAGCACGCGGCCCCTCGCGCAGGTCCGCGCACGGCGGGCCGCCTTGCGACCTGGTCCGGGCACCGCGGCGCCCGGACCGTCGCCCTCGTCTCCCACCGCCTGCCGCGGCGGCCTACAACTCCCCCATCCGTCCGGTCAACGGCTCTCGGTCACCCGCCCCAGGTCCGGCGACACGCGCGGGCGCGCCACGCCCCCTTGCGCCATGCCGGCCTGCGGCGGCACCTCGACCTCGCGCGCGAGCGCCGGGTCGAGCTTCTCGACCCGCTCGACCATGGCTTCCACCTGCTCGATCAGCTCGGCCCACTCGGGCCGGTGCAGGCGCTCCCGGACCACCCAGCGCAGCGTGCGCACCTCCGCGCGCAGCCGCTCGAACTGCTCCTCGTCGAGACGTTGCGCGGACGGGTGGTCGAGCTTGCTCGAGAGCACCCTCACCCGGGTCCCGATGTCCACCAGCGACCTCCGGCGTCGTGCGTTGTCATA
This sequence comes from Actinosynnema sp. NPDC059335, assembly GCF_042752395.1. NCBI lineage: Bacteria > Bacillati > Actinomycetota > Actinomycetes > Pseudonocardiales > Pseudonocardiaceae > Actinosynnema > Actinosynnema sp. NPDC059335. The sequence continues at coordinate 19,234 of NZ_JBHYXZ010000017.1, forward strand.
CGGCACGCACGCAGTGTCGCAGGCGACACCGACAAAACCACAAGCCGGACTTCACCGAGTCGCGGCGATGGTGGCGCTGGCGAGCACGAGATCGCCCGCCGCCGCGTCCTCCCGGTACACCGCGACCGCCTGACCAGGCGCGACGCCGCTCAGCGGCTCGCGCAGGCGCACCAGCAGCTCGCCGTCCACGACTTCGGCCACCGCGGGCGCCAGGCCGCCGTGCGCCCGGACCTGGGCCACGCACTCGACCGGACCGTCGAAGGAGATCCTCGTCACGGGCCGCCGCGCGACGATCTCGGTGACCTTCAGCCGCTCCGCCGCGCCGACCCGCACGGTGCCGCTCACCGGCTCCAGCGAGAGCACGTACCGGGGCCGCCCGTCGGGCGCGGGCGCGTCGATGCCCAGGCCCTTGCGCTGGCCCACGGTGAACTCGTGCACGCCGACGTGCCGCCCGAGCACCGCGCCGGTCTCGTCGTCCACCAGCAGGCCGGGCTGCTCGCCGAGCCGGCTGGTCAGGAAGCCGCGCGTGTCGCCGTCGGGGATGAAGCAGATGTCGTGGCTGTCGGGCTTGTCCGCGACCTGGAGGCCGCGCTCGGCGGCCTCGGCCCGCACCTGCGCCTTGGTCGAGTCGCCGAGCGGGAACATCGCGTGCGCCAACTGCTCGTGCGTCAACGACGCCAGCACGTACGACTGGTCCTTGCCGTCGTCCGCCGAACGGCGCAACTCCACTACTCCGTCCACAGTGGACAGACGGGCGTAGTGGCCGGTGCAGACCGCGTCGAAGCCCAGCCCGATGGCCTTGTCCAGCAGCGCCTCGAACTTGATCTTCTCGTTGCACCGCAGGCACGGGTTGGGCGTGCGGCCGGCCGCGTACTCGGCCACGAACTCGTCCACGACCTCCTCGGTGAACCGCTCCGCGAAGTCCCACACGTAGAACGGGATGCCGAGCACGTCCGCCGCGCGGCGCGCGTCCCGGGCGTCCTCGATGGTGCAGCAGCCCCGCGCGCCGGTGCGCAGCGTGCCGGGCTTGGCCGACAACGCCAGGTGCACGCCGATCACCTCGTGACCCGCCTCCACCGCCCGCGCCGCAGCCACGGCGGAATCCACCCCGCCGCTCATCGCCGCCAGCACCCGCATGCCCGTCACACCTCCGCCGTCGCCTTGCCCGCCAGCCGCTTCAACCCCGCGATGCCCGCCGTGCGGGCCCGCTCCACCACCGGACCGATCACCTCGGCCAGTTCCCGCACCTCGGCCGCCGTGGACGTGTGGCCGAGGGAGAACCGCAGCGAGCCGCGCGCGAGCACCGGGTCCACGCCCATGGCCAGCAGCACGTGGCTGGGTTGCGCCACCCCCGCCGTGCAGGCCGAGCCGGTGGAGCACTCGATGCCCTTGGCGTCCAGCAGCATCAGCAGGCTGTCGCCCTCGCAGCCGGGGAACGTGAGGTGCGCGTTGCCGGGCAGCCGGTGCACCGGGTCGCCGTTCACCGCCACGTCCGGCACGACCCGCCGCACCGACTCGACCAGCTCGTCGCGCAGCGCGGCCACCCGGGCGGCGGTCCCGGCGCGGTGGTCCACCGCGTGCCGCACCGCCGCGGCCAGGGCCACGATCGACGGCACGTCCAGCGTGCCGGACCGCACTTCCCGCTCCTGCCCGCCGCCGTGCAGCACGGGCGTCGTCGCCACGTCACGACCCAGCAGCAGCACGCCGACGCCGTACGGCCCGCCGACCTTGTGGCCGGTGAGCGTCAGCGCCGCCGCGCCGGAGTCGGCGAAGTCGACCGGCACCGCGCCCACGGCCTGCACCGCGTCGGTGTGGAACGGCACCCCGCGCTCGGCGGCCAGCGCGGCCAGCTCGCGCACCGGGTTGATCGTGCCGACCTCGTTGTTCGCCCACATCGCGGTGACCAGGGCGACGTCGTCGTCCAGCGCGTCGCGCAGCGCCTCCGGCCGGATGCGGCCGAGCCCGTCGGGCTCCAGCCAGGTCACCTCGGCGCCTTCGTGGTCCACGAGCCACTGCACGGCGTCGAGCACGGCGTGGTGCTCCACCGACGACGCCACCACGCGCCGGCGGCGGGACGTGCGGCGGGACCAGTACACGCCCTTGACCGCGAGGTTGTCGCTCTCCGTGCCACCGCTGGTGAAGATCACTTCGGACGGTCGCGCGCCGAGGGCGTCCGCGATGTCCTCCCGCGCCTCCTCGACCGCCCGCCGCGCCCGCCGGCCCGAGGTGTGCAACGAGGAGGCGTTGCCCGTCGTGGACAACGCCCGAGTCATCGCCTCGATCGCCTCGGGGAGCATGGGGGTCGTGGCGGCGTGGTCGAAGTAGGCCATCAGCTTCCCAGGGTAGCCCGGCCGAGCCGGCCCGCGAGCACCGCACCGAGGACCGCGACCCCCGCCATCAGCAGGTCGAACGGCACCACGGCGGCCGTGGGCGCGGCGGCCGAGGCGAAGGTGGTGACCAGCACGCCGCCGAGGCCGACCAGCAGCGCCGACCCCAGCATGTCGCTGATCTGCAGCGCGGAGGAGTTGAACCCCCGGTCGACCTCGGTGGACGCGCCCAGGGTGAGCACGCTCAGACTCGACATGGCCATCCCCATCCCGGCGCCGGCGACCGCCCACAGCACCGGCGTCGCCCAGGCCGGACCCCAGGACGGTGCGATGAGCGTCACTCCGGAGATACCCGCCGCGTTGATCGCGAACCCCCAGCGGACCAGCTTCTCGCGCGGGATCTCCGGCTTGCGCGACTGCCACCAGGCGGCCGTGGACCAGCCCAGCGCGCTCAGCGTGAGCGGGATGCCGGCGGCGATGGCCGAGTACCCGTGCACGGAGGTCAACGTGAGCGGGATGAACGCCTCGACGGCGAAGAACGAGCCCGCGAGCAGGCCGCGGGACAGGATCGTCACGGGCAGGCCGGGGCGGGCGGTGAGCGTGCCCCGGGGCAGCAGCACCCGCAGGGACGGCGCCAGCACGACCAGGCCGGCCAGGCCGATCACCAGGTCCAGGCCGGTCGGGTGCTGCGCCGCCCAGCTCACCGCCGCGACGCCCGACCCCGCGCCCAGCGCCGCGAGCGGCAACCCGCGGCGGGTGTTGCGGTCGGGGGTGTGCGGCGGCAGGTTCCGCAGCACGGGCACCAGCAGCACGAACGGCGCGAGCCCCAGGAACACCCAGCGCCAGCTCAGCGCCTCGGTCAGCCACCCGGACAGCGCCGGTCCGACCAGCGACGGCACCACCCACGCCGAGGCCAGCAGCCCGAACACGGCGGGCCGGTCGCGTTCCGGGTACACCAGGCCGATCAGCACGTAGACGGCGACCACCTGCGCCCCGCCGCCGATGCCCTGGAGCACCCGGCCGGCGAGCAGTTGCGGCATGTCCTGGGCCAGGCCCGCGACGATCAGGCCCACCAGGAAGAGGGCGGGCCCGACGAGCAGGGACGGCCGCGGTCCGCGCAGGTCGCTCAGCCGCCCGGACAGCACGGTGGCGACGACGCTCGCGGCGAGGAACGCGAGGAACGGCCACGCGTACAGCTCGTTGCCGTCCAGCTCGGCGACCATGCGCGGCATCGCCGTGCTGACGCCCATGTTCTCGAACGCGAGCAACGTGACGAGCAGGATGATCCCGAGCGTCGGCCCTCGCCGTTCGGGCGTCCAGAGGTTGCTCCTCGCGGGGGTCTCGCTCGTCGTCGTCACGGCTCAATGGTTCAACCTCCACCGGGGTCGAGGTCAAGGCAATATGACGCAGGTCGAAGCCTCGCCGACGACCGGACCACCGGCGTCGGCGCGGTGGTCGTCCGTCGCTCGCCCGGTCCCGGCTCAGGCCGCCTCGGCGGTCGATGTGGTGGCGTGCGGTCGGGGCGCGGGGAGGTCGATCGAGCCGTAGGCGACCCGTTCGGCCTCCTGCTGCACCAGGGCCGCCAGCTCACGGCGGTTCGCGGCGCGGCCGGGGGCGATCTCGTCCAGCACGTGCACCTCGACCACCAGGTCGCGCGAGCGCAGCACCCGCAGCATGGAGTCGACCAGGGTGTCGGACCCGATGAACGCGGGCCGGGTGGATGTCGCCGAACCCTGCAGGTACCGCAGCACCACGGGTCGCACGGGCACGCCCGCGTCGAGCGCGGACTGGAACAGGGCGGGCCGGTAGCGCCCGGACGCCACGCCGCACCAGGTCGTGCCCTCGGCGTGGACGCCGACCGCCGCGCCGTCCCGCAGCGCCGCCGCCAGCTCGGCCACCGTCCCGGGCAGCAGCGACAGCCGCTCCCGGTCCAGGTACACCGTGCGGGCGGCGGTGATCAGCCGGCCCAGCACCGGCCAGTCCCGGATGTCCCGCTTGGCGACCATCCGGATCGGCTGCACCGCGTCGATCGCCAGCTCGTCCAACCAGGACACGTGGTTGGACACCACGAGCACGCCGCGTCCCGGGTTCTCCTGGAACACCGGCCCGACGACCCGCAACCGCACCCCGAAGGCCCGCAGCAGCGCCCGGAACCACCGCCGCAGCACCACCGCACGCGCCCGTCCGCGCACGCACAGCACGCCGAGCACGACCAGCGGCCCGCACAGCAGCACCGCCGAGGCCGCCACCACCCGCCACGCCGCCCGGACCGGGCCGACCGACGCGGTCGAGTGGTCCACGCACCCGTCGCCGCACGGCGACACGGGCATCCACGCGTGCTTGTTCACGCCGTCTCCCCCAGGAAGAACTTCAGGTACCGCTGGTCGACCCGGTCCATCCCGAGCAGCACGGGCAGGTCGGCCACGCCGAAGTCGGCGTCCAGCGCGGGCCGCCCGCACACCCACGCGCCCAGCCGCAGGTAGCCCTTCAGCAGCGGCGGCAGCACGGTCCGGTCCGGGCGCGCCGGCGCGTCGACGTCCCACGGCGTCCGCGGCGTGACGCGGTACTCGTCCGGGGAGTAGTGCCTGGCCCGCACGGCGTCCCACACGCCCGCCGCGAACGACCCGCCGTCGTGCAGCGGCACCGAGGCGCAGCCGATCAGCCACGAGTGCCCGGACAGCAGCATGTAGCGGGCGATCCCGGCCCACACCAGCGACACGACCGCGCCGTTGCGGTGGTCCGGGTGCACGCACGACCGCCCGGTCTCTACCAACGACGGCCGCAGGGGGTCCAGGGCGGTGAGGTCGAACTCGCCGTCGGAGTACAGGCCGCCGGCCTCGGCGGCGCGTTCCGGCGGCAGCATCCGATAGGTGCCCACGATGTCGCCGGTGCGGTCGTCGCGCACCACGAGGTGGTCGCAGAACGCGTCGAAGCGGTCGACGTCGTGACCCGGCACGGTGGTGTGCAGCACGGCGCCCATCTCGGCGGCGAACACCTGGTGGCGCAGCCGTTGCGCGGCCACGACCTCGTCGCTGTCGCGCGCGACCAGCAGGGAGTAGCGCGGCGCGTCGGAGGCGGCGTCACCGGTGCTGACAAGCAGTTGCGGCTGCGTCATGGGTCTGGTCTACCGACCGCTTGGCGACCGGGAGCAGGTCGTTCCGATGACGCCTCAGTGGCAGGTCGGTTAAACCCCGGTGAGGCCGGACGCGCGACGGGGGCCGCCCCGCGCGGTGCGGAGCGGCCCCCGGGTGCGGGCTCGGGTCAGCCCTTGCGCTTGGCGACCTCTTCGGTCAGCTGCGGCGCGACCGCGAACAGGTCGCCCACCACGCCGAAGTCCGCGATCTCGAAGATCGGCGCCTCCGGGTCCTTGTTGACCGCGACGATGGTCTTGGACGTCTGCATGCCCGCCCGGTGCTGGATCGCGCCGGAGATGCCCAGGGCGATGTAGAGCTGCGGCGAGACCGTCTTGCCGGTCTGGCCGACCTGGAACTGGTGCGGGTAGTAGCCGGAGTCCACTGCGGCCCGGGACGCGCCCACCGCCGCGCCGAGGCTGTCGGCCAGCTTCTCCACGACCGCGAAGCTCTCCGCGCTGCCCACGCCCCGACCGCCGGACACGACGACCGACGCCTCGGTCAGCTCCGGGCGGTCGCCGCCGACGACCGGCTCGCGGCCGGTGACCCTGGTGACCAGCGCCGGGTTGCCGGCGGGCACCTCGACGGCCTGCTCGACCGGGTCGGCGGGCGACTCGGACGCCTCGACGCCACCGGGGCGCACGGCGATGACCGGCACGCCGTTGGTGACCTTGGACTTCACCACGTACGCGCCACCGAAGATCGACTGCGTGGCGACGCCCTCGCCGTCGACGTCCACGGCGTCGTAGAGCAGGCCGGAGCCCAGGCGCACGGCGAGGCGGCCGGCGACCTCCTTGCCCTCCAGCGTCGCCGAGACCAGCACGGCGGCGGGCGAGGCGGTGCCCGCGATCGCGGCGAGCGCGTCCACCTTCGGCGTGACCAGGTGGTTCACCGCGTCCTCGGACTCCGCCGCGTACACCTTCACCGCGCCGTAGCGGCCCAGCGACTCCTTCACCTTGCCCGCCGTGCCGGGCGATCCGACCACCACCGCGGCCGGCTCGCCGAGACGGCGCGCGGCGGATAGAAGCTCATAGGTGACCTTCTTGACCTCGCCGTCGACGTGGTCGACGAGGACGAGTACCTCGGACATGCTTCTCCTCGCCTTCAGATGAGCTTCTGGCCGACCAGGTACTCGGCGATCTTCGCGCCGCCGTCACCCGAGTCCTCGACACGCTGGCCCGCGCCGCGCGGCGGCTTCGGGGCCGACTCCAGCACCTGCGACCACGACGCGCCGAGGCCGACCTCGCCCGCGTCCAGGCCCAGGTCGGCGACGGTGAGCGTGCTCACCGGCTTCTTCTTCGCCGCCATGATGCCCTTGAAGGACGGGTAGCGCGGCTCGTTGATCTTCTCGTTCACGCTGACGACCGCGGGCAGGCTCGCCTCCAGGTGCGCCACGCCCTCGTCGGTCTCCCGCTCGGCCTTGACCGTGCCGCCCTCGACGGTGAGCTTGCGCACCTGCGTGACCTGCGGCAGGCCCAGCAGCTCGGCCAGCATCGCGGGCACCGCGCCCGCGCGGCCGTCGGTGGCCTCGTTGCCCGCGATGACCAGGTCGACGCCCTCGATCGTGCCGATGGCCTTGGCCAGGACCTTCGCGGTGGTGAGCGCGTCGGAGCCGTGCAGGGCTTCGTCGGAGACGTGGACGGCCTTGTCCGCGCCCATGGAGAGCGCCTTGCGGATCGCGTCGGTCGCGCGGTCGGGACCCATCGCGACGACGGTCACCTCGCCGCCGTGCGCCTCCTGGAGCAGCAGCGCCTCTTCCACGGCGCGCTCGTTGATCTCGTCGAGCACGGCGTCCGCGGACTCGCGGTCGAGGGTGTGGTCGGAGTCGGCGAGCTTGCGCTCGGACCAGGTGTCGGGCACCTGCTTGACCAGGACGACAATGTTCATGGGTCCTCTTCGACCTCCTGCGGACGGGCGGCGATGTGAGTGCGGCGACGGTGGTTGCCGGTGGCCGCCGGATTGCTCGTGACCCTGCCATGTCATCGCCGCATTGGCATGGTGGTGTCGGCCACCCGCATGTTACCCACCGGTAGCAGAGGTGCAAACAGCAGCAAGCACCACCACCGGGTGATGATGCTCACTGGCCGTTCCGGGCCATTCGGACAATGTCGCTTCTCCGCACGACGGCGTTACAGACGCTCCCCCTATTGGGCTAGGTTCGAGCGCATGTCCCGGCGAGTAGCGATTGTCACGGACTCCACCGCGTGCCTGCCGCCGCAGTTGACCGAGAAGCTCGGCGTGACCGTCGCGCAGATCCAGGTGCGCATCGGCGACTGGGTGGACGACGAGGTCCGCGTGCCGGTGCCGAAGCTCGTGGACGCCTTGCGCGACCGGCTCGACGTCACCACCGCGCCGCCCGACCCGGGCGCGTTCTTCTGGTCCTACGCCGACGCGGAGGCGGCGGGCGCGGAGGCGATCGTGTCGCTGCACGTGTCCACCGGCCTGTCGCAGACCGTGGAGGCCGCCCGGCGGGCCGCCGGCCAGGTGCGCGTGCCGGTGCACGTGGTGGACACGCGGACGTGCGGCATGAGCCTGGGGTACGCGGTCGTGGCCGCCGCCACGGCGGCCGCCGCGGGCGGAGACGTGAACCGCGTCCTGGCCGCCGCGCAGCACGTCGTGCGGGGCAGCACAGAGCTGATCTACGTGGACACGCTGGAGTACCTCCAGCGGGGCGGGCGGATCGGCCGGGCCGCCGCCCTGCTCGGCTCGGCGCTGTCGATGAAGCCGCTGCTGACCGTGGCCGAGGGGCGGATCGCGCCGCTGGACAAGGCGCTCGGCGCGGAGCGCGCGGTGCGCAAGCTGGTCGACATCGCGGCCGGGAAGGCGGGCCGGGACGCGGTGGACATCGCGGTCGAGCACTTCGACGCGGCCGAGCGGGCCGGGACCGTGCTGGAGCAGCTGCGGGCGAAGCTGCCCAACGTGCGCCGGTTCCTGGTGACCCAGGTCAGTTCCGCGATCGGCGCGCACGTGGGTCCGGGGGCGCTCGGCGTGACCGTTTCGCCCGTTTAGGAACTCCCAGCGGGGTTTGAACGTTGGCCGAACAGGGAAGGAGTTGTACATGGCATCTCTGTTCAGCAAGCTCGCCGCTTTCGCCCGCAGTCCCCAGGGCCGTCGGGTCGCCGAGCAGGTCAAGCAGGCGGCTCGCGACCCCCGGAACAAGGCCAAGGCGCAGCAGGTGCTGCGTCGGTTCCGCGGCAGGCACTGACCGCGGTTTGGCGTGGGGCGGCCCGCTAGCGACCGGTGTCGCGGCGGGCCGCTCCTGCCGTGCGCGGGAGGGTGCCGGGGTCGGGTGCGGGACGTGCCGGGTCGGCGGTGTCCTCCGGTCCGGCCGGATCTTCGGCGGCGGCGACGGGTTCCGCGACGGGCACGGGTTTCGCGGGTTCGGCTGAAGCCGGCACGGCTTCGGCGGTGGGCTCGGGTTCCGCCGGCTCGGCTTTCCCGGTGGGCCGCGCTTCGACGGGCTCCGCTCCGGCGGGATCGGTCTCCCCGGCTTCGGCGGTGAGGCGGACCACGCGCATCCGGCGCACCTCGTCCTGCGGCACGCGGTCGCCGGCCTCCGGTCTCGGGGTGGGCACGAGCACCAGGGTCGGGCGCGTCGGCGCCGGTGCGGGCGCGAGGGCGGTCGGCATGCCGAGCACCGGGTTGCGGTGGATCGGCCTGGTCACGTACTCCTCCGGCGGGAACGGCGCGGCGAACTCGGGTTCGCGCGGCGCCGGCGCGGGTTCCGGCACGGGCTCGGGCGGCGGCTGGTCGCGCCGCAGCATGACCGCCGTCAGCACGCAGCCCGCGGCGAAGGACAACGCGCACAACCCGAACACCACGGCCGCTTCGTACATCACCGCGTCCCCACTCCCGTTCCCGCACGGCCGGCCGCGGTCAAGCGTCCACCCGCCTGCCGTCGCCGCCCGCCTGCCGGGCGCTCACGTGCTGACCGGCCTCCTGCTGCCCGGCCTCGTGCTGCCCGACCTCCTGCTGCCCGGCCTCCCGCTGCCCGGCCACCTGCTCGCCGCTCGCCTGCTCGACGGTGGTCTGCTCCGGGATCAGGTTGGGCACGCGGTCGGCCGCCTCGTCCAGCGCGACCCGGGCCGCGGCCACCTGGGCGGCCACGGTGTGGCGCAGTTCGCGCAGCTCGTCGGACTGCCGCTGGATCTCGTCGATGCGCCGGTTCGCCTCGCGGGCGGCCAGCTTGATCAGGAACGCGGCCCGCGCCTTGGCCAGCTCCTCCTGCTCGGCGAAGTGCTGCTCGGCCTCGTGGCGACGCCGGTTCATGGTCAGCTCGAAGAAGTTCTGCGCCTTGGCCCGCTTGTCGTCCGACTCCGCCTCCAGCCGCGCGCACCGCTCCGCCGCGGCCCGCAGCACCTGCTCCGCCTCCTGCTCGGCCTTCGCCACGGCGGCGGCGCACTCGGCCTCGACCTGCTCCGCGCGGGCCACGAGGTGCGCCTCCACCTCGGCCCGGCGGCGTTCCAGGTCGACCTCGCGCTGGTCCAGCTCGGCGGCCCGCCGCCCGGCGGCGTCGCGCTGCTGCCGCGCCTCCTCCTCGGCCTCGGCCCGCTGGGCGGCCAGCTCGTCCTCCAGCTGACGCCGCCGCTGCGCCAGCTCCGCCTCGGTGCGCTCGCGCAACGCCGTCACGTCGCGCTCGGCGCGCAACCGCAGGTCGTTCGCCTCGTCCTCGGCGAGGGTCAGCATCCGGTGCAACCGCTCGGACGCGCCGGCCGTCGTGTCGGGCGACATCTCCAACCGCTCGATCCGGGCCCGCGCCTGGTCGAGGTCGTTGCGGGTCATCTCCAGCAGCTTGCGCAGGTCGGCGGCCTGGGCCAGCGCCTCGGCGCGGTCGAGGTTGCAGTACTTGAGCTGTTCGTCCAGGTTCTCGAGGTGCTCGATCACCTGGCGGCGGTGGAAACCGCGGTAGACGACGTCGAAACCAGCGTGCAGCGGAACAATCTCCGGCTCTTTCGCAACCATGGCGGCCCCGCTCGTTCGAAGATTGGCCGAGGGTACGAGCGTAAAGCACCCCACCGGCACCTGACCACCCACGACTACCCCGGCACAACGGCGGCAATGCGCGCCGCTGGCTGCGGAAACACGATCGCGGAAGATCCAGCTGAAGTCGATTCAAGTCACACGATCGGGTCGTTTCATCGAACGCATTCGCGGCATTGACACCGCACCTGGCGACAATTTCCCACACTCGGAGGAACCGGGGTTCACACGAAACAGTGAAGGTCGGCAGGGCAGGCCCTGCCTACCCGCGAGTAACGAGCAACTAGGCTGGCCGGGTGACCGTCGAGCCGCTGCCCCTCACCGGTGAGCGCACCGTGCCCGGGATCGTCGAGGAGAACTACTGGTTCCGCCGCCACGAGGCGGCCTACCGGCACCTCGTCCGGCACTGCGCGGGCGCGGTCGTGCTGGAGGCGGGCTGCGGCGAGGGCTACGGCGCGGCGCTCATCGCCGGGCACGCCGCGCGGGTCGTCGCGCTCGACTACGACGAGCCGACGGCGGCACACGCGAGTCGCGCGTACCCGGAGCTGACCGTGCTGCGGGGCAACCTCGCGTCGCTTCCGCTGCGCTCCGCGAGCGTGGACGTGGTGGCGAACCTCCAGGTCATCGAGCACCTGTGGGACCAGGAGGGCTTCCTGGCGGAGTGCGCGCGGGTGCTGCGGCCCGGTGGGCGGCTCCTGGTCACCACGCCGAACCGGATCACGTTCTCCCCCGGCCGCGACACCCCGCTCAACCCGTTCCACACCCGTGAGCTGGCCGCCGCCGAGCTGCGGGACCTGCTGGTCGGCGCGGGCCTGCGGGTCGAGCTGCTGGCCGGGCTGCGGCACGGCCCGGCGTTGCGGGCGCTGGACGAGCGGTTCGGCGGGTCGGTCATCGACGCGCAGGTGGCCGTGGTGGTGGACGGCGGCACGTGGCCGGACGACCTGCTGGCCGCCGTGGCGTCGGTGCGCGACGAGGACTTCGAGGTCACCACCGACGACCTGGACGCGAGCCTGGACCTGGTCGCCGTGGCGGTGCGCCCGTGACCCGCGACGAGGGCACGTTCTGCCTGGTGCTGCACAGCCACCTGCCGTGGCTCGCGCACCACGGCGCGTGGCCGGTCGGCGAGGAGTGGCTGTACCAGGCGTGGGCGCACTCGTACCTGCCGGTGGTGGACCTGCTGGAGCGGTTCGCCGCCGAGGGCCGCGAGGACGTGCTCACGCTGGGCGTCACGCCGGTCCTGGCGGCGCAGCTGGACGACCCCCACTGCCTGCGCGGCCTGCACGACTGGCTGGGCAACTGGCAGCTGCGGGCGCACGGCGCGTCGTTCCGGCTGCCGGACCTGGCCGCGCGCGAGCACCGCGCGTCGGCGTGGGCGCTGGAGCGGTTCGAGGCGCGGTGGCGGCACGGCTTCTCGCCGCTGCTGCGGTCCCTGGTGGACGCGCGCGCGATCGAGCTGCTGGGCGGCCCGGCCGCGCACCCGTTCCAGCCGCTGCTCGACCCGCGGCTGCGGGCGTTCTCGCTCCGCACCGGGCTCGCCGACACCGCGTTGCGGATCGGGTCGACGCCCGAGGGCATCTGGGCCCCCGAGTGCGCGTACGCGCCGGGCATGGAGCACGACTACGCGCGGGTGGGCGTGCGGCGGTTCCTGGTGGACGGCCCGTCGCTGCGCGGCGACACCGCCGCCGGCCGACCGGTCGGCACGTCGGACGTGATCGCGTTCGGGCGCGACCTGGAGGTGTCGTACCGGGTGTGGTCGCCCAAGGTCGGCTACCCCGGCGACCCGGCCTACCGCGACTTCCACACCTACGACCACCCCAGCGGGCTCAAGCCGTCACGGGTCACGGGCAAGCACGTGGACCCGGCGGACAAGCGGCCGTACGACCCGGAGCCCGCCGCGGCGGCCGTGCGGCGGCACGCGGCGGACTTCGTGGACACGGTGGTGCGGCGGCTGCGCGCGTTGAAGGAGCAGCACGGCCGGCCGTCCCTGGTGGTGGCCGCGTACGACACCGAGCTGTACGGGCACTGGTGGCACGAGGGGCCGGCCTGGCTGGAGGCGGTGCTGCGGCTGCTGCCCGAGGCGGGCGTGCGGGTGACCACGTTGCGCGGCGCGGTCGAGGCCGGGCACGTGGGCGCGCCGGTCGAGGTGCCGCCGTCGTCGTGGGGCTCGGGCAAGGACTGGCACGTGTGGAACGGGCCGCAGGTGGCCGACATCGTGCAGGGCAACGAGGAGGTCCAGCGGGAGCTGCTCGCGCTGGACGTGACCGGCGTCGTGCGCGACCCGGTCGCGGACCAGGCCGTGCGGGAGGCGCTGCTGGCGCTGTCCAGCGACTGGGCGTTCATGGTCACCAAGGACTCGGCCGCCGACTACGCCCGCTACCGGGCCAGGGCGCACGCCGACCGGTTCCGCGAGCTGGTCGCCCTGCGGCGGGCCGGGCGCGGGCACGACCGGGCGGCCGAGCTGCGCCGGGTGGACGGGCCGTTCGGCCGGCTCGACGCGCGAGGGCTGGCTAGTTGACGCCGCCCACCACGCCGGGATCGCCGTGCTGCCGGTGCGTGACGCCCGCCGCGCCGGGGTCGTCGGTCCGCGCCCGCACCACCGGGTCCGCCTGCGAGGCGTCGGCCGGTGGTCCGCGGGCGCGCCGTGCACGGGTGACCCGGTGGGGCGCGAGGGACGCGGCGCGGCACGCGACCGCCCGAACCCGGGGCGCGCCCGCACCACCACTTCCCCCTGTGCCCACCGGGGTCGCGGAGCCGAGATGCGAGGATGGCCCATGCGCGTGCTGATGTTGTCCTGGGAGTACCCGCCGGTGGTCGTCGGCGGGCTCGGTCGGCACGTGCACGCGCTGGCCGGGCACCTCGCCGCGCAGGGGCACGACGTGGTCGTGCTGTGCCGCCAACCCGCCGGCACGGACGCGATCACCCACCCCACGACGGACGACGTGGTCGACGGCGTGCGGCTGATCCGGGTCGCCGAGGACCCCACGCACCTGGTGTTCGAGCGCGACCTGGTGGCGTGGACGCTGGCCATGGGGCACGCGATGACGCGGGCCGGGTCGGCGTTGCTGCGCGACTGGCGGCCGGACGTGGTGCACGCCCACGACTGGCTGGTCACGCACCCCGCCATCGCGTTGGCGGAGCAGTGCGGCGCGCCGCTGGTGGCGACCGTGCACGCGACCGAGGCCGGGCGGCACAGCGGGTGGCTGTCGCAGACGTTGAACCAGCAGGTCCACTCGGTCGAGTGGTGGCTGGCGAACCGGGCCGACGCGCTGATCACGTGCTCGGCCGCGATGCGGACCGAGGTGGCGCACCTGTTCGAGGTGGAGCCGTCGTCGGTCACGGTGCTGCACAACGGCATCGAGCCGCGCCGGTGGCGGGTCCGGTCGTCGGACGTGGCCGCCGCCCGTACCGCGCACAGCGCCCCCGGCGCGCCGCTGCTGCTGTTCTTCGGCCGGCTGGAGTGGGAGAAGGGCGTGCAGGACCTGATCGCCGCGCTGCCCCGCATCCGCCGCGCCCACCCCGGCACGAGGCTGGTCGTGGCGGGCACCGGCACGCACCGCGACTGGCTGGTGGAGCAGGCGCGCAAGCACAAGGTGCGCCGGGCGGTGGACTTCGTGGGCCACCTGTCCGACCGGGCGCTGGCGGCGGCGCTGGCCGCGGCGGACGCCGTCGTGCTGCCGAGCCGGTACGAGCCGTTCGGCATCGTGGCGCTGGAGGCGGCGGCGGCCGGCACGCCGCTCGTCGCCTCGACCGCCGGTGGTCTCGGCGAGGTGGTGGTGGACGGCGTGACCGGCCTGTCGTTCGCGCCCGGCGACGTGGAAGCGCTGGCGGGCGCGGTCCGGTCCGTGCTGGACGACCGGCCCGCCGCCGCGCGCCGGGCGAAGGCCGCGAAGTCCCGCCTGGCCACGGACTTCGACTGGGCCAAGATCGCCGCCGGGACGGCGTCGGTCTACCGGGCCGCCACCGTGCGCGACCACCCGCCGCTGGGGCGTCCCAAGATCCCGACCGGCAACGTCTTCCTCTAGCCCTCCGCCATCCGCTTCAGGGCGAGCATGGCAGCGGGCAGGTCCTCGTACGGCTCGCTCACCCCGTGCGCGTGGTAGGCGTACTCGTGGACGAAGTCGAGGATGTCCTGTTCCGGCGCGCTGCCCGCCATGAACCTCTTGGCCACCTCGTAGAAGGGGCGCGGCGCGACCAGGCCCAAGACCTTTGCGGACGTCCGCCGCAGCTCCTCCAGCAGCTTACGGTCGAACGCCCAGTTCGACGCGAGCGAGGCTGACAGGTAGTCGTAGAACTCGACGGGGAAGTAGGCGTCGACCCACTTCCCGTCCTCGATGCGGCGCGCGAGTCTGTTGAACCGGTCGACGAGCCTCCGGAGACCTTTGAAGCGGTCGCCCGTAGTCTCGTTCGCGCGCCACGCGATCACCAGGCAGGTCAGGCGGCTGGCCGGGTCGGCGATCACCGCGTCGACCAGGTGCTCGACCAAGCCGCTGACCTCGTCCAGCAAGCGCGGATGGGCGCAGACGGTGGAGCACATCTCGGAGGCGTTGCCGTACCCGGACCCCAGGACGAGCAGGCGGATTGCCCTCGACACCGTCTCCGTCGGCAGTCGCCACGACTCGCGGGACAACGCGAACAGGAGCATGCTGTGCGCCCGCCTGTTCAGCGGCACGCCGGCGTCGAGTCGGTCCAGGATGCGGTCAAGCGCCCTGACGTCGAACGGGAGGGTGATCCGCTGGTTGCTCATCCCGGTGTTCCACATGATCCACCGCGACAGCTCGGACAACAGCTCCTGCTCGGCCCTCCGCGAGGTGACGTCGTTGTCCACGAAGTACGTCCCGGCGCGGATTGCGCCTTCGAGCGTCGCATCACCCACCAACCGGGCCGCCGCCACGTGCTCTCCGACTCCGTCGTCGTCGCGCAGGGTGATGAACCGGGCATCTTCGTGGTGATCGAGGGTGAGCGTGTCGACCAGGCTCTCCCACCCGTCCGCGTCCAGTCCGGAGTGCCACAGGTGCACCATCGACTGCCACTCGCGCAGCTCCCCGAACAGGCTGTCGAGCGGCACCGGGGAACCGTCCAGGTGGACGCGGAGGCACACCAGGTTCGCCGAGTAGGCGGCCACCCGCGTCACCAGCGTGGCCCCGGACGGGTCGTAGGTCGGGTACCGGTCGTGCTTCACCCGGTGGTGCACCGAACGGATCAGTTCGTCCAGCACGTCCACCAGGCCGGCCCGCACCTCACCGTCGAGCGCGCCGAACAGCCCGGCCGCGAAGTCCAGCACCGGCGGCCGCTTGGTGAACGCCTGGTGCGAGATCAGCGCGAACAGCCGGGCGTCGTCCAGCAGCCCGAAGTCCTCGAACGGCTGGGACTCGCGCCGGGCCCGGTCGTCCAGGATCGCCAGGAGCAGCTTCACCGTCACCTCGGCGATCAGGTACTCGCCGAACGTGGCGTGCAGGAACTCGTAGGTCCGGCGACGGCCGGCCGCGTCGTCCCGCTGGTTCACCTGCGCCGAGTGGATGAAGAAGAAGTCGCCGACGATCCGGTCCGTGGTGTCGAGCGGGTCGTCGAAGGTGGTGCGCTGCACGACCTCCGGCGGCGGGGCGAACGGCGCGAGGTCGCGCTTCAGCTCGGCGTCCTCCACGTACTGCCGGCCGCGGTTGAACATGGCCAGCGCCGTGATGCCCAACTGCCACTTGCTCTGCTTGACCCGCTTGGCGACCTGCGCGGCCGACGGCTGCACCCGGCCCTTGTCCCGCGCCTGGCGCACCACGAACGAGTCGATCAGCCGCTCGTACAGCTCGGCCGGCGACAGGTCCTCGTCGTCCGGCCGGCTGCCGGTGTCGGCGGCGTAGATGGCGAGCATCAGCAGGATCAGCGGCTGCCGGGCCAGGTCGCCGTGCCGGAGCAGGTCGGCCGGGGTCGGCGGGCGGAAGCCCGGGGTGGTGGCGTTCGCGCGGTTCCACGCGTCCAGCCACTTGCCGATGCGGGCGTCGTCGAACTCCTCCAGCTTCACGATCGGCACGCCGTGCGGGATGCGGGCCCGGTCCACGACGAGCGTCCTCGACGTGATGACGACCGCCACCGGCCGGCCGAGGTCGGCCTCGCGCTCCTGGAAGTCGAGGACCTGCCGCAGGTAGTTGGACTGCGTCACGCCGCTGGCCTGCACGAGTTCGTCGAAGCCGTCCAGCAGCACGACGCGGATGCTGTCGCCGCACTCGTCGGCGAGCCTGCCCCAGTCCACCTTCTCGGCGAGCACGTCGGTCAACGCCGTCTCGATCTGCCCGCGCACGCTGTCGTCCGCGTCCACCTTGCGGAGCTGGACGTTCACCACGGTGTAGCCGGCGGCGGGCAGCCGGGCCGCGAGCACCTCCATCAGCAGCGACTTGCCCGCGCCGGGGTGCCCCAGGACCAGCAGCGGCCGCGCGGTGCTCGTCGGGCTCGCCAGGTGGGCCGCGAGGAAGGCGTCGATGTCCTCCTCGACCACCGTGTTGGACGACCACCACTCCTCCGACGACGGAACGGACTTCTCGTCGTGCACGGTGACGCGGTAGCCGGGCGCGACGAACCCGCGCTCGACGGACGGGAAGCGTGCGTTGACCGGCTGGGTGTCCGGGTTGGTCCGCAGCAGGGGCTTGCCCAGCGTGGCCAGCGCCGCCTTCTCCAGCTTGGCCCGGTACGAGCGGTCCGGCCCGAGCTGCCCCGGCGCGGACCGCGCCAGCAGCCGGGCGAACCGCTCCAGCGACTCCGTCTGCGCGGCCAGCGCCCGGGCCAGCCGGTCGTTGCCCGCCTCGACGGCCGCGCGGGTGGCCGAGTGCTCGCCGATGAACGTCCACACCTCGAACTCCGGGATCGACGCCGCCAGCCCCAGGAAGTGGTGCACGTACTGCTCGCGGCTCCGCTCGACCACCAGCGACGGCACGACCAGGTCGCGCCCGCCCGCGAGGGCCTGCCAGGCGGCGAGCCCGCCGAGGAACTCGGCCACCGCCGCCGTCGCCGCCGAGAAGAACGTGCTCAGCGGGCCGTCGAGGTTCTGCTGGAAGCCCCGCGTGGCGTCGGGGGCCGGGACGTTCAGCTCGGACAGCGCGGGCAGCGCGCCCGCCTCGGTCGACCCGGTCGGCTCGACGCCGAGCGCCCGGAACTTCTCGGCGTCGGTGACCCGCAGCAGGTCGAACCGGTCGCCGACCTGGTCGCGGAACGCGTCGAAGACCGAGTTCACCGCGATCACCGTGTGCGCGGCGGCCACGAGTTCCTGGCGGTGCGCGCCGGACAGGCCGGTGAGCCGGGCGGAGACCTTGTCGAGCACCTTGCGCAGCGACGACATGGCCTCGTTCTTCGGGTCGATCAGGCCGAGCACGTCCGGCGCGCCGAGCGCGCCGCCGAGCAGGATCGCGCCGCCGAGCGCCACGTCGACCTTGTCGAACAACGGCCGCTCGTACCTGCCGAGGACGCGCAGCGCGCCGGTGTAGGTGAACAGGTCCGGTCGTGACACGGGCGCTCCACGGTCGGGTACGGCGGGGTCCGGCTGATCCTGCCGGCCGCGCGTGCCCGCCGGGCCGCACTTCTGCGCGCGGCTACGAGCCGTTGCGAGACCGCTCCAGGGCCTCCTGCGCCTTGCGGGCCATGTCCTCCACGGCGGCGCGGCGCTCGGCGTCGGCCTCGTAGTCGGCCCGCCGGTCCTTGACGACCCGGGCCGGCGTGCCGACGGCGATCTTGAAGTCCGGCACGTCGCCGCGCACCACGGCGTGCGCCCCGACGACGCACCCGCGCCCGATCCGGGTGCCGCGGGTGACGGTGACCTTCGTGCCGAGCCAGCAGTCGGGTCCGATGCGGACCGGCGACTTGACGATGCCCTGGTCCTTGATCGGCCGGGTGATGTCCGCGGTCACGTGGTCGAAGTCGCAGATGTAGACCCAGTCCGCGATCAGCGTGGCCGCGCCGATCTCCACGTCCAGGTAGCAGTTGACCGTGTTGTCCTTGCCGAACACGGCCTTGTCGCCGATCCTCAGCGACCCCTCGTGGCAGCGGATGGCGTTGCCGTCGCCGATGTGCACCCAGCGCCCGATCTCCAGCCGCCCGTAGCCGGGGCGGCAGTGCAGCTCGACCTTCTTGCCGAGGAACACCATGCCGCGCAGCACCACGTGGGGGTTGGCGAGGCGGAACCGCAGCAGCCGCCAGTACCGCACGAGGTACCAGGGCGTGTACGCGCGGTGGCGCAGCACCCAGCGCAGCGAGGCGAGCGTGAGGAAGCGGGCCTGCTCCGGGTCGCGGGGGGGCCCCCCCCCCCCCCACCACCCCCCCCGCGCCCCCCAACGCGAGCCCGCGGCCCCCCAAACCCCCCCCCCCCCGCCCCCCCCCCCACACCCGGCCCCC
>NZ_JBHYXZ010000017.1:38049-60834 GCF_042752395.1 Actinosynnema sp. NPDC059335
CGCCTGTCCCGCCCGTGTTACCGGGGGGTGTCGGCGGGGGGGCGCCCCCCCCCGCGCTGCGGGGGGTGGGTGCGTAGGGGGGCCGGCGCGGGGGCGCGGCCCCCCCCGCGCCACCTCTTCCACACCGGTGCGCCCCACATGCTCGTCACGGACGCACTCTAACCAGCGCACGCCCATCACCCCGACGAACCCGTGCCGACCCCGGCTCAGGGGTGACGTGTCACCAGTCCTGAGTCGCGGCCAGACACGCCTTGAGCCACATCGCTTCGGGGTGGTCCAGGATGAGATCGCCCACCACGGGGACGTCGTCCAGGAACCGGCGGACGTCCGCCGGGAGCTGCTCGTCGGTTCCACCCGCCTTGGGCGGACCGGTCACGAGCTTCGGCTCCCAGTCGAGATCGGAGTGCAGCAGCACGGCGTGGCGCTTCTTCCGCTCACGCACGTAGATCAGCCGCTCGCCGAACTCGTTGACGAAGTAGGACACGTAGTCCTGATCGCCGATGGGATGACCACTCATTGTCGCGAGCAGTCGGCGGACTTCCACTCCAGCGTCAATCGCCACCGCACAACAGTAACAGCGTGCGACACTTGCCCCCATGGGCTACCGATCGGGTTTCACCCTGGTTCGACTGCTCGAAGACACCCGAGAGATGACCCGCTCAGCCGAGGTTCGGGACTGCGTCGACGCGGCACTCCGGTTCATCAACTCCGGGACGGATTCGCGAGGACGCGGCTATCAACGCGGAAAAGACCTGGTCAATCACCTGAAACGCGGATCGCTCGCCGCATCCGGCGCAGGCGAGGACAAGGTGAGCGACCGACTCGCCGATTTCGCGGAGTACGCTGCGGGCGATATTCCCTTGACCCTCTTGGAAACCTGGTACGTGCCCGGAGCACAGCACTGGGGTGAGAACCTCGCGCGCCTGACCCTCGAACAAGGGCTGCGCCGAGCGGTCGAACTCCTCGGGGAATTCCTCAAGGACCGGCCGGACGCGACCGCCGCACAGGCACGCCAATGGCTGCGGAGGCTCACCTCGTCAATGGAGAGGTGGACGATCGGCGAGGACCGGCTCGGCGGTGTCGGACTGCCGAGAGGCAGTGCCGACCACCTGGTCTGGCTCAGCCGGATCCAGCTCGTCCTGACCGATCCGCCCGCCGGAGCAGAGCTGTCCGACCTGTCGCCCGAAGCCCTTGAGGAGATAGCGGGCATGCCCGGTTCGGAGGTGGTCGCCCGCGCGATCCAATGGCGCAGGCGTCGAACGGCGCTGGACCGCTTGCGAGCGGTGGTGGAAGACCCGGGCAGCTCCGAGCGCCGAATCCACGAGGAGCTCAAGGAGCAGACGTGGATTTTCGGCGGCCGCTATGTCGAAGAGCTGGACCGGCGTCGATTCACCACGACCGACGAGGTGGACATCCCGCTCCTGCGCGGAGACGGTTCCCTGCACGTCGTGGAGCTGAAGCGGGCATTCGTGCCCAGGCTGGTGGAGAAACCGCGTTCCCACTGCTCCGTCGGAGCGGACGTGCATGAGGCGATGACACAGGCGGCCAACTACCTGCGGTCTCTGGACGAACAGCGCGCGACGATCCTGGCGGAGCACGGGATCGAGACCAGGCGCGCCTTCGCCACGGTCCTCATCGGGCACCCGGCGTTCGTCACACCGGCATTCGAGCCCGCCGAGGTCGCCGCCGCGTTCCGGAGCTACAACGCCGTGTTGTCCCGGATAGAGGTCCTCACCTACCAGGACCTCATCGACGCCGCGGAACGGACGTTGGCCTTGGACCAGGACGACATCGTCGCGGGATGACGGACGGATTACCAGGTCCGTCCACCTTCGCCTGCCGCCGACGTTCCGACGCCGACGCGGTGCGACGTGGGTCGACACGACCGGGACATCACGAGGGGACCTCCGGGTGTGGCGGCACTCCAACCGCCCGCCGGGCGGAGCCCGTGCCACAGTGACGTGTGACGACTCCCCTGATCATCGACACCGACCCCGGTGTGGACGACGCCTTCGCCCTCGCGCTCGCCGCGGCCAGCCCCGAGGTGGAGCTGATCGGCGTGACCACGGTCTTCGGCAACGTCTCGCTGGAGAACACCACGCGCAACGCCCTGCGCCTGCTCGCGCTCCTGGGCCGCGAGGACGTGCCGGTCGGCATGGGCGCGGCGCGGCCGCTGGTCCACCCCCACCCGCACCTGTCCAGTGCCCACGGCTCGGACGGCCTCTCCGGCTACGCCGACACGCTCCCCGAGCCCACCCGCGGCCCGGACGCGCGGGACGCCGTCACCCTCCTGCGCGACCTGCTCGACCAGGCCGACCGGCCCGTCACGATCGTCCCCATCGGCCCGCTGACCAACATCGCGCTGCTGCTCGCCGCGCACCCCGGCCTCAAGCCGAAGATCGGCCGGCTCGTCGTCATGGGCGGCGGGGTGAACGGCGGCAACGTCACCGCCACCGCCGAGTTCAACGTGTGGAGCGACCCCGAGGCGGCCCGCCGCGTGCTGGTCGAGGAGGACGTGCCGACCACGCTCGTCCCCATGGACCTCACCCGCCGGTGCGCGGTGAGCAGCCAGTGGCTCGCCGACCTCGCCCGGACCTCGCCCGCGGCCGCGGCGCTCGTCGGCCTCACGCCCGACTACCTGGCGACCTACCGGCGGTTCCTCGGCTGGGACGGCATGGCGGTGCACGACGCGGTCGCGGTCGCCGAGGCCGTCCGCCCCGGCCTGCTCACCGCCACGGGCTTCCCGGTGGACGTCGACTGCTCGTTCGGGCCGAACCGGGGCGCGCTCGTGGTGGACCAGCGGCTGGAGGTGGACGCGCCGAAGACCCTCGACATCACCCTGGACGCCGACCTCGACGGGCTGCGCGGGTTCCTGTTCGAGCGGCTGGCGAAGCTCGGCTAGGTGCGCTCGGCGTGCGCGAGCAGGTAGACGGGACGGCGGCCGACGCGGGTCAGCGCCACCGTGGCCTCGGCCGACCCGGACAGCTTCAGCCTCGGCCGCAGCGCGTTCGGGTCCACGTCGAGCCCGCGCACCAGGATCTCCACCCGGCCCACGTCGTGCGCCCGCAGCACGGACCGCAACGCCTTCTCGCTGTAGTGCCCGTGCTCCACCACCCGGAACGCGCGCACGCCCGGCGGCGGCGTCGGGCCGGTCAGGTAGGCGATCCGCTCGTCGAGCTGGGCCAGCCCGTGCCGGGCCGCGTAGTGCCGCACCAGCCCGGCGCGCACCACCGCGCCGTCGGGGTCGACCAGCCACGCGTCCGGCTCGCTCACGCCGCAGTCGTCCGGCTCGGCGGAGGTGATCGTCCAGCCCGGACCGTCGGACCGCAGCACGCTCGCCCGCCGCGACACGCCGGGCGTGGCCAGACCCCGCGTCCACAGGCACGCCTCGCGCACCTGCCCGTCCAGCGACACCAGCTCGACCTCGTCCGCCCACGGCGCGACCGCGAAGTCCACGCCCGGCGCGCACTTCACCGCCAGGTCCCGGTCCGCGTAGGTCGCGGCCAGCTCGTCCAGCGGCGGCGCGAAGTCCGACGGGCGCCACGTCCGCCGCCCGCTCGCGTCCCGCCGGGCCGGGTCGGCCAGCACCGCCGTGCCGCGCGACACCGGGCGCAACGCGTCCGCGCGCACCAGGGGCACCGCGTCACCCAGGTTGTGCCGGGCCATGGCCAGCCGCACGGGGTCGAGGTCGGAGCCGACCGAACCGGCCGGCAACGCGGCCAGGTCCGCCCCGATCGAGCACGTCACGTCGTGCGCCACCCGCCCGGCGAACCGGCGCGCCCGGTGCACGGCCACCGGGTGGGCGGTGGCCTGCTGCAACGCGTCGGAGGTGAACAGCCCGTCCGGGAACGCGACCTTGGCCGCCTTGCGGCGCAGCAGCACCGTCTCCAGCACGGCGGCGAAGTGGTCCGGCGCGACCCGCTTGGCCCGCGTCACGTCCGCCAACCGCGACGCGGGCGTCAGCGGCAGGTCGGCCAGCGCCGACAACGCGGCGCGCCCGGCGTCCGAACGCAGGTACGCCACGTCGTCGAGGCTGAACGCGTAGGCCACTAGACCGGCTTGCGGCCCGTCACGGAGACGTTGTAGAACACCTCGCGCGGCAGCACCTTGGCCAGCACGTTCTCGTCCACCCAGGACAGCCGCTGCCAGGTGCGGTAGGCGAACATCGCCCACCCGAAGCCCAGCTTCTCCCGCGGCACGGCGGCCTCGAACGTGCGCACCGGCCAGCCGAACAACGCCGCCGACAGCTCCTCGGTCACCGCCCGCACGTCCACCGCGCCCGCGCCGCGCGCCGTCCGCTCCAGCTCGGACGGGTCGAACGTGTGCAGGTCCACCACCGCTTCCAGCGCCGCCGCCCGCGAGGACTCGTCCAGCTCGGCCTGGGGCCGGCGCCAGCCGTTGAGCGGGCCCAGCCTGGTCACGTTCGTGGTCAGCCACCACGTGAGCTGCCCGAGCTTGCGGGCGTAGAAGTTGCCGATGTTCGTCGGGTCGCCCGCGAACACGAACTTGCCGCCCGGCTTGAGCACCCGCAGCACCTCGCGCATCGCGGCGGGCACGTCCGGGATGTGGTGCAGCACCGCGTGCCCCACGACCAGGTCGAACGTGTCGTCGTCGTACGGGATGCGCTCGGCGTCGGCGACCCGGCCGTCCACCGGCAGGCCGAGCTGCCCGGCGTTGCGCAGCGCCACCTCGACCATGCCCGGCGACAGGTCCGTGACCGAGCCGCGCTCGATCACGTCGCCCTGCATCAGGTTGAGCAGGAAGAACCCGGTGCCGCAGCCCAGCTCCAACGCGTGCCCGTACGGCCCGACCTCGCCCGCGACCGCCCGGAACCGGTCCTTGGCGTAGGTGATGCAGCGCTCGTCGTAGGAGATCGACCACTTCTCGTCGTACGTGCCCGCTTCCCAGTCGTGGTAGAGCACGTTCGCGAGCTTGGGGTCGGCGTAGGCCGCCTGGACCTGCTCCGCCGTGGCGTGCGGGTTGGGCTTGGGATCAACGGCCACTGAACTTCGCCTTCCCCGGGCCGTTCTCGATGAACGACGCCATGCCGGTCTTCTGGTCCTCGGTGGCGAACATCGCGGCGAAGAGCTGGCTCTCCAGCTTCAACCCGCTGCCCAGGTCGGTGTCCAGCCCGCCGTCGATCGCGGCCTTCGCGGCGGCGTAGGCGCGCACCGGGCCGTTGACGAACTGCCCGGCCCACCGCCTGGCCGCCTCGAACACGTCGTCCGGGGCCACGACCTCGTCCACCATGCCGATCCGCAGCGCCTCCTCGGCGCCGACGAACCGGCCGGTGTAGATCAGGTCCTTGGCCCGCGACGGGCCGATCAGCCGCGGCAGGCGCTGCGTGCCGCCCATGCCGGGGATGACGCCGAGCAGGATCTCCGGCTGGCCGACCTTGGCGTTGTCGCCCGCGACGCGCCGGTCCGCGCACAGCGCCAACTCGAAGCCGCCGCCCAGGGCGTACCCCGTGATGGCCGCCACGGTCGGCTTCGGGATCTCCTCCACCGCGCGCAGCGCCGAGGTGAACGCGCCCGCGCGGGCCGCCATGTCGGCGTACGACAGCTCGGCCATCTCCTTGATGTCCGCGCCCGCCGCGAACACCTTCGGCCCGCCGTACACGATGACCGAGTAGACGTCGGCCCGGTCGGCCGCCTCCAGCGCGGCGGCCCGGATCTCCTCCTGGACCTGCCGGTTGAGCGCGTTCATCGGCGGGCGGTCCAGCCGGATGGTGCCGATCCCGTCCTCGACTTCGAGCCTCACGAACTCAGCCACGGGTCCTCCTCGACCTCCGTCGGTGCGCCTCGCAGGTTACCCCTCGGTAGTTTTGCGGCGGGCGAAGTACCTGTCACCCGACCGCTGCAACTCCAACGGCTGGTCGAACGTCTTCGACAGGTTCTCCTCGGTCAGCACGTCGTCCAGCAGGCCCTGCGCCACGACGCCGCCGTCACGCAGCAGCAGCGCGTGCGTGAACCCCGGCGGGATCTCCTCCACGTGGTGCGTGACCAGCACCGTCGCCGGCGCGTCCGGGTCCATCGCCAGCTCGGAGAGCCGGGCCACCAGGTCCTCGCGCCCGCCCAGGTCCAGGCCCGCGGCGGGCTCGTCCAGCAGCAGCATCTCGGGGTCGGTCATCAGCGCGCGGGCGATCAGCGTGCGCTTGCGCTCGCCCTCGGACAACGTGCCGTACGTGCGGTCGGCCAGGTGCTCGATGCCCATCGACGCCAGCAGCTCCCGGGCCCGGCCGGTGTCGAGCTGGTCGTACTCCTCGCGCCACCGGCCCAGCACCGCGTACCCGGCGCTGACGACCAGGTCGACGACCTTCTCGTCACCCGGGATCCGGCCGCTCAGCGCCGCCGAGCACAACCCGATGCGCGGCCGCAGCTCGAACACGTCGGTCTTGCCGATCCGCTCGCCGAGCAGGTGCAACCTGCCCTTGGTCGGGTGCAGCTCGGCGCTCGCCAGCCGGAGCAGCGTGGTCTTGCCCGCCCCGTTGGGGCCGAGCACGACCCAGCGCTCGTCCAGCTCCACGCTCCAGTCGACGTCGCCGACCAGCGTGGTCTTGCCCCGTCGAACCGAAACACCCTGCATGTGGATGACCAGATCTTCGTTTTCCACGCCTGCCCTCGCCCCGTCGATGCACCGCCGTCGCCATTGTTCTGCAAACCCCTCCGCCCCCGGTCCGGTGGGGGGAGGTACGCGAACCACGCAGTGGCGTGGCGCGCTCATGCCCACACCGTCGGTGTCTGCTGGAAAGATCGGGGGCATGGCTGCCGACTCGATCCTGCTCGCGGGCCGACCGTTCCCCCTCGGGGCGCACCCCGAGGCCGGAGGCGTGCGCTTCGCCGTCTCGGCGCCGCCCGCGCACGCCGTGGAGGTGTGCCTGATCAGCGAAGACGGCTCCGAGGAGCGCGTCGAGCTGACCGAACGCACGTTCGGCGTGTGGCACGGGCTCATCTCCGGCGTGACCCCCGGCCAGCGGTACGGCTACCGGGTGCACGGGCCGTACGACCCCTCGCGGGGCCTGCGGTGCAACCCGGCGAAGCTCCTGGTCGACCCGTATGCGAGGAGGATCACGGGCGCGCTCGCCGACCTGGACGCGGCGCTGGGCTACGTGGACGACCCCATGCTCGGCGGCCCCTCCACCGTCGACTCGCTGGGCAGCGTGCCGCTGTCCGTGGTCACGTCGCCCGGCGGGCCGGACACCGGGGTGAAGCCCGAGGTCCCGTTCGAGGAGGCCGTGATCTACGAGCTGCACGTGCGCGGCTTCACCAAGCAGCACCCGGCCGTGCCCCCGCACCAGCGCGGCACCTACCTGGGGCTCGCCCACCCGGCCGTGCTGGAGCATCTGACGCGGCTCGGCGTGACGTCGGTGGAGCTGCTGCCCGTGCACGCGTTCGTGGACGAGCCGTCGCTGATCCGCGACGGCAGGCGCAACTACTGGGGCTACTCGCCGCTGAGCTACTTCGCGCCGCACCCCGCCTACGCCAGCGAGCCCGGCCGGGAGGTCGAGGAGTTCCGCACGATGGTGGCCGCGCTGCACTCGGCGAACATCGAAGTGATCATCGACGTGGTCTACAACCACACCTGCGAGGGCGGCCCGGAGGGGCCGACGCTGTCCTACCGCGGCTTCGACGCCCCCGGCTACTACCTGCACATCGAGGGCGGCGGCACGTTCGACATCACCGGCTGCGGCAACACCACCGAGGCCGGGTCGCCGCAGTTCGTGCGGCTGGTGACGGACTCGCTGCGGTACTGGGCGACCGAGATGGGCGTGGACGGCTTCCGGTTCGACCTGGCCTCCACCCTGGGCCGGCCGGGCGGCGGGCGGTTCGACCGGGCGTCGGCGATGCTGACCGCGATCACCCAGGACCCGGTGCTGTCGCGGTGCAAGCTGATCGCCGAGCCGTGGGACGCCACCGGCGACGGCTACCGGGTCGGCGACTTCGGCGTCCAGTGGGCCGAGTGGAACGGCCGGTACCGCGACACCGTGCGCGACTACTGGCGCGGCATGACCAGCGTGCGCGACCTGGCCTACCGGCTGTCGGGGTCGTCCGACCTGTACGCCGACGACCTGCGGCGGCCGTGGCAGTCGGTCAACTTCGTCACCGCGCACGACGGGTTCACGCTGCGCGACCTCGTGTCGTACAACGAGAAGCACAACCTGGCCAACGGCGAGGACAACCGCGACGGCACCAACGACAACCGGTCGTGGAACTGCGGCGTCGAGGGCGAGACGGACGACGCGGCGGTGCTGGCGCTGCGGGCCCGGCAGGCGCGCAACCTGTTCGCCACGCTGATGCTCTCGACCGGCACGCCGATGCTGACCGCGGGCGACGAGCTGTGGCGCACGCAGGGCGGCAACAACAACGCGTACTGCCTGGACGACGAGACGTCGTGGGTGGACTGGAAGCTCGGCGACGACGGGGAGTCGATGCTGGCGTTCGCCCGGCGGGTGATCGCGTTGCGCGCGGCGTCGCCCGCGTTGCGCCAGCCGCAGTTCTTCGACGGCCGCACCACCGCGTCCGGCGCGCCCGACCTGGTGTGGTTCCGCTCGGACGGCGAGGAGATGGCCGAGACCGACTGGTTCGACGACGGCCGGCGGTTCCTGGGCATGTGGATCGACGGGTCGAACAGCCTGTCGCGCTCCCGGGACGGCGAGCGGGTGTCCGACGACTCGTGGCTGCTGCTCGTGCACGCCGGCGCGGACCCGGTCGAGGTGACGCTGCCGGGGCCGGAGTACGGCGCGCGGTACGAGCCGGTGATCGACTCGACCACCGCCGACGGCGCGCCCGCGCGGCCGGGGAACCTGGCGGCCGGGGCGGCGCTCGTGCTCCAGGGCCGGTCGCTCCTGCTGCTGCGGGTGCCGCGCTGACGGGGTGCCACTGCGTCGGTCACCGACGCAATCCTGCCTGGTGAGAGGGCTGCGCACCGGCCGGCGTTCCGTGGCACGATGCCGGCGTGGGCCGTCCGCTGCTGACCTGGTGCGACCGCACGATCGACCTCCTGCTGGTGGCGTCGTGCGGGTGTAGCGGGACGCGACGCGGCCGTTAGGCGGGCAGCACGCCCGTCCCCGAGGACGCCGCGTCGCGTCTTGATCGCTACCCCGCCCGACCCGTAGCCATCAGGAGCGACCATCGTGACCGCCACGATCGCGCGCGCCGACCTGCACCCGAAGCTGGACGTGCGGTTGCTGCGCGACATCATCCACCCGGACCGCGAGCTGTGGACGCCGCGCGAGCTGCGCGAGCTGACCTCCACCGTCGCGTCCGAGCTGACCACCCCGCTGCTGGAGATCCTCGAGTTCGACCCCGAGCGCCGCTGGTGGGCGCGGCTGGGGCTGACCGAGGGCGTGGAGCTGTGGCTGCTGAGCTGGCTGCCCGGCCAGGGCACCGAGCCGCACGACCACGGCGGCGCGGCGGGCTCGTTCACCGTGCTGACCGGCGAGCTGGCCGAGGACTACCGCTACCCCGGCGGGCCGATCCGCAGCGCGGCGCGGCCGGTCGGCAGCGCCCTCGGGTTCGGCGCGGGGCGCGCGCACCAGGTGCGCAACGTCGGCACGGTCGGCGCGGCGAGCGTGCACGCCTACTCGCCGCCGCTCGTGCCGACCCGCGAGTACCCGAGCCTGGCGGACATCCCGCCGGAGATCCCGCCGTTGCCCGCCCTGCGGCTGCCGTTGGAGCAGCTGCGCGTTCTGGCCGACCAGGAGGGCCCGTGAGTGCCGAGGAGTTGCTGGAGGAAGCGCGCCGGGAGCTGACCCGCGTCGAGCCGCACGAGCTGGCCGGGTTGTCCGACGCGCTGGTGGTGGACATCCGGCCGCACCACAACCGGGCGGCGGAGGGCGAGATCCCCGGCTCGATCCCGGTGGAGCGGATCGTGCTGGAGTGGCGGCTGGACCCGGAGGGCGAGCACCGGATCCCCGGCTTCACCGCCGACACCACCGTGGTGGTGCTGTGCAACGAGGGTTACGCGTCCAGCCTGGCGGCCCGCGACCTCCAGCGCGTCGGCCTGCCCAAGGCGACGGACCTGGTGGGCGGCTTCCGCGCCTACGCCGCCGCCGGCCTCCCCGTCCGCCCCGGCGCCACCCAAGCCGTCACCTAACCCGCGTGTCCTACCTCCAGAACGCGTGAGTCCAACGTTGGGAACGCGTGAGTCCAACGCTCAGGTATGCCGAATTCAACGTTCAGAACTCCGCACCGGCACGTGGCGGACGTCCTGAGTGTTGAACTCGGGGTACCTGAACGTAGGACACTCGCGTTCTGGACGTAGGACACTCGCGTTTTGGAGGTAGGACACGCGCGGGGAACCGGGGAGGCGAGGGGTGCGTCTCTCAGGCGTGTGGAAAGTGCTGACCGGGGTCGTGCTGGTCGCCCTGGTGGTGTGGCGGCCGAGTGCGGCGGCGTTCGGCGGGGCGGCGGTCGGGACGTGGGTGGTCCTCCTGGGGCTCCAGGTCGGGTTGCTGGTCGGTGCGCTGCTGTTCCGGGTGCGGGTGCCGCTGGTGGTGATCGGCGTCGGCGGCGAGGTGCGCACGTGGACGCGCCCCCACCTGCGGGTGGTGTGGCGGGTGGCGCCGCTGCTGATGTCGGTCGGCCTCACGTCGATCAAGGCCCCGGCCCGCCGCCGGCTGTGGCTGACCGGCCTGACGTCGGCGGTGCTGGCGGCGGCGGTGGTCGGGGTGGCCTGGCTGGGCGCGGACCGGCCGTTCTGGCGGGGTTTCGCGATCGCCGGCACGGCGGTGCTGGTCAACGGCCTGTGGCCACGCCGCGGCGCGGGCACCACGTCACCCGGCTGGTTCCTGTTCGCGCTGCCCCGGGTCACCGGCCGCACGGCGGCGGAGTTCGACGCGACGCCGCTGGTCAACCAGGTGACCGACGCGCTGGAGGCCGGTGACCTGGACCGGGCCGAGGCGCTCGCCGACGAACTGGTGGCCCGCCACCCCGGGCTGCTCGTCGCGATCGGCGCGCGGGTCGCCGTGCTGACCCTGCGCACCCGGTACGCCGAAGCCCTGCACGTGGTCAGCGGCCTGATGGGACGCACCGACCTGGAACCGCGCGACATGGCGTTCGTGCTGGCGGAGATGGCCAGTTCCACCGCCAACGCCGTCGAGGGCGGCCAACTGCCGGCGGAGGTCGGCGTGCCCGCCGCCAAACGGGCCGTGGACGGCGCGATGCGGTTCGGCTACCCCCGCCACCGCTGCACGGGCACGCTCGCCCAGCTCGCCCTGCTGGAGGACGACCACGCCACCGCCCTCACGCTCGCCCGGCAGGCCCGCGCCAGCGCCGAGGGCGCGCTGTCCCGGGCCGACGCCCTGGCCACGATCGCCCGCGCGCAGATGGCCGCCGGCGACAACGCGGCGGCCCGCGCGACGTTGGTCGAGGCGCGGGAACTGGCCGGCTGGATGCCCCGGGTCGCGGAGACCACCGCCCGCCTCTCCATCACCTGAGCCGGAGGAGCCCCGCGATCACCCGGGCCGGGCGAACCCGGTGAACGCCCGATCCGGACGCGTGTCCGGAACACCCGGAAATCCGAGCCGCGCGAATCCCGCCGTGGTCACGCGGGCGGTTTCGGGAACGTCGGCATGCCTTCGGCCGGCGCCGGCAGGCCGCAGTTCGCCACCACGTCGCCGATGGCCTTGGTCCAGCCCTGCGCCTCGGTGCGCAGCTTCCCCGCGTCCGGCGGCACCGCGCCCGGCACGACCTTGCTCAACACGCTGAACGAGCCCGCGAACGCCGCCATCGAGTGCGACAGGCACAGCTCCGGCCCCCGGTACCCGTCCGCCGAGGCCGGCGCGCTCACCGGCGGCCTGGGCAGGCACTTCGCCGCCGTCATGCCCATCAGCAGCACGATCACGTCGCCCATCGGCGCGGCCGCCTTGTCCGGCGTGGGCGGGTTCGCGGCCAGCGGTTCGACCACCTTCTTCACGCCGTCCGCGAGCTGGACGACCAACCCGGCGCACGCGGCCGGGGGTTCCGCCTCCTGCCGCTGCGCCGACGCGGCCGGGATCACGGCCACCGCCAGCGCCACGGCGAGCACCGAGCCGACTGTCACGAGTTTCCTCACGCCGAAAGCGTAAGCGCGTCGGAACAGTCCCGACATCGGAGCGAATGAATTCACCCGACCGAACAAATCGAGTGCGAAAGTGTGAAGAAATTCCGATCAGATGACCGCCGGTCACGCCGACGGTCATCTGATCGTGGGGATTCAGCCCGCCAACACGACCCGGCCGAGTTCGGCCGGCGACGCGAGCAGGTCGTGCCTCGGCAGCACGCGCACCGTGTAGCCGACCGCGCCCGCGTGCGGCAGCGGCACCTCGATCTCGTAGTTGCCGTTGCCCGCGTACCGCATGCCGTGGGTCACCACGTCGTACAGCTCGTCGGAGTCGCCGACCCGGCCCAGCGCCACCTGCACGTCCACTTCGGACGGCTCTAGCCCGGCCAGCTCGATCCGCGCCCGCACGCCGACCGGCGCGCCGAGCCGCGGCGTGGCCGACCCGTTCAGCGACATCTCCGAGTCCAGCACCCGCACCCGCGTCCACGACGCCCGCAGCCGCTGCCGGTACGCGGCCAGCTCCTTCGCACCGCGGAACCCGTCGCCGACCACGGACGCGGCCGACGCCGCCGCGGGCGCGTACAGCTCCTCCACGTACTCGCGCACCATCCGCGACGCCTGCACCGCCGGGCCGAGCGAGGCCAGCGTGTGCCGCACCATGGCGAGCCAGCGCGTCGGCACGCCGTCCTCGCCGCGGTCGTAGAACAGCGGCGCGACCTGGTTGCCGAGCAGGTCGTACAGCGCGGCGGCCTCCAGGTCGTCGCGCCGGGTGGGGTCGGTGACGCCGTCGGCGGTCGGGATGGCCCAGCCGTTGCTGCCGTCGTACAGCTCGTCCCACCAGCCGTCGCGGATCGACAGGTTCAGCCCGCCGTTGAGCGCCGACTTCATGCCGGACGTGCCGCACGCCTCCAGCGGCCGCATCGGGTTGTTCAGCCACACGTCGCAGCCCCAGTACAGGTACCGGGCCATGGACATGTCGTAGTCGGGCAGGAACACGATCCGGTGCCGCACGCCCGCGTCGTCGGCGAACCGCACGATCTGCTGGATCAACGCCTTGCCGCCGTCGTCGGCCGGGTGCGACTTGCCCGCGACGACGAGCTGCACCGGACGCTCCGGGTGCAGCAGCAGGTGGCGCAGCCGGTCGGCGTCGCGCAGCATCAGCGTCAGCCGCTTGTAGGTCGGCACGCGGCGGGCGAAGCCGACGGTGAGCACGTCCGGGTCGAACACCGAGTCGGTCCAGCCCAGCTCCAACGCCGACGCGCCGCGCTGCAACCACGACGCGCGGGTGCGGCGGCGGACCTCGGCCACGAGCTTGGCGCGCAGGTCGTTGCGCAGCTCCCACAGCCGCTCGTCGGTCACCGGCTCGAACCCGGGCGCGCCCACGCCGGAGTCCTCCGGGTCGCCCACCAGGCGGCTCATCTCGGTCGCCGCCCACGTCGGGCCGTGCACGCCGTTGGTGACCGAGCCGATCGGCACCTCGGACGCGTCGAACCCGGGCCACAGGCCGCGGAACATGTCCCGGCTGACCGTGCCGTGCAGTTTGGACACGCCGTTCGCGCGCTGCGCGAGCCGCAGGCCCATGTGGGCCATGTTGAACAGCCCGGGGTTCTCCTCCGCGCCGAGGGCGAGGACGCGCTGGGTGTTCACGCCCGGCAGGAGCTGCTCGGAGCCGAAGTAGTGCTGCACCAGGTCGACCGGGAACCGGTCGATGCCCGCGGGCACCGGCGTGTGGGTGGTGAACACCGTGCCCGCGCGGACCGCCGCGAGCGCCTGGTCGAAGTCCAGGCCCTCGCCGGTGACCAGCTCGCGCACGCGTTCCAGGCCGAGGAAGCCCGCGTGGCCCTCGTTGGTGTGGAACACCTCGGGCGCGGCGTGCCCGGTCAGGTCGCAGTACGTGCGCACGGCGCGCACGCCGCCGACCCCGGCCAGGATCTCCTGCCGGATGCGGTGGTCCTGGTCGCCGCCGTAGAGGCGGTCGGTGACGCCGCGCAGGTCCTCGTCGTTCTGCTCCACGTCGGAGTCGAGCAGCAGCAGCGGGATGCGGCCGACCTGGGCCTTCCACACCTTCGCCCGCAGCACCCGGTCGCCGGGCATGGCGACGTGCACCAGGATCGGCGCGCCGGACGGCTCGGTGAGCAGCTCCAGCGGCAGGCCGCGCGGGTCCAGCACCGGGTAGTGCTCGATCTGCCAGCCGTCCAGGCTCAGCGCCTGGCGGAAGTAGCCCGAGCGGTAGAGCAGGCCGACCGCGATCAGCGGGACGCCGAGGTCGGACGCGGCCTTGAGGTGGTCGCCCGCCAGCACGCCGAGGCCGCCGGAGTAGTTCGGCAGCGCCTCCGTGACGCCGAACTCCATGGAGAAGTAGGCGATGGCGTTGGGCAGGGGCTTGGCGTCGAAGTCGCCGCGCTCGCGGCGCTGCGCGATCTCGTCCTGGCGGCGCTGGAACCAGCGCGGCCCGGTGGTGTAGCGGTGCAGGTCGTCGGCCAGGGCGTGGACGCGGGCGAGGAACCCCTCGTCGCGGGCGAGCTCCTCGAGCCGTTCGGGGACGACCACGGACAGCACGCGCAACGGGTCGCCGCTCCCGGCCCACAGCTCGGGGTCGATCGACGCGAACAGGTCCTGGGTGGGCTGGTGCCACGTCCAGCGCAGGTTCGTGGCGAGGGTGCCCAGGGCCGCCAGCGGCTCGGGCAGGCTGGCTCGGACGGTGAACCGGCGAAGTGCTCGCATGGCGTCGGACCTTATCCCCCATCCAGCGGTGCGGGACAACGGTCACCCGAACCGATGCAGGGACCGATACAGCCTCACCAGCGGGAACGCGGTGCCGCAAGTTATTTCACCCACACCGCGCAAGCGTTGACGGCCCCGTGGGACCCCGTCGCGCCGTTACGCCGAACGGCCGCCGCGGCGCTCGTCCGGCCCGCGCGCCGGGCCGCCGCCCCCGCGACACGCCGCCGACGTGATCAACCACACCATCGTGTGACGGGTGGTCGCCCGATCGGTGCCGGCGCGGCACGTGTATGCGGGTGATCAGCAGCTGGGAATCTGGTCTTCCATCGCGAGACGGAGCGACCGCCAAGTGTGCAATCCAATCAGAAGGGGTAGGAAAAGCGGGTACGGGTCCCGGCGAAGGCGCGGCCGATCGCTGCGGGCAGACTTGACCGTGCACGCGTCACACCAGGTGAGAGGGGCGCTGCCGATGAGCGGGCGACTCGGGATCGACGACGTCTCCCCGAGCGTGAGCGGAGGTCGCTACCCGGCCAAGGCCGTGGTGGGCGAGCACGTTCCGGTCGAGGCCACGGTGTGGCGCGAGGGCCACGACGCCGTGGCGGCCACGGTGACGTGGCGGGGACCGAACGACCGGGTCGCGAGACAAACGCGCATGGTCCCGCTGGGCGTCGGCCTGGACCGCTGGACCGCCACGATCGTGCCCGACGCGGAGGGCTCCTGGACGTTCCGGGTGGACGCCTGGAGCGACCCGTGGTCCACCTGGCTGCACGCCGTCGAGGTCAAGATCGCCGCCGGCCAGGGCGCGGCGGAGCTGGAGAACGACCTGGAGACCGGCGCGCGCCTGCTCGACCGCGTGGGCCGCCGGCCGGACCGCCGCCGGGAGAAGCCGCTCCTGGCCAACGCGGCGAGCGCGCTGCGCGACGAGCACCGCCCGCTGGCCGAGCGGGTCGCCCCCGCGCTGGCCGACGACGTCCGCCGGGTCATGCACGAGCACCCGGTCCGCGAGCTGGTCACCAAGGGCAAGTCGCACAAGGTGTGGGTCGACCGCAAGCGCGCCGCCTTCGGGTCGTGGTACGAGTTCTTCCCCCGCAGCACGGGCGGTGTGGACGAGTCCGGCGTCCCGGTGCACGGCACGTTCGTCACCGCCGCCAAGGAGCTGGACCGCATCGCGGCCATGGGCTTCGACGTCGCCTACCTGCCGCCCATCCACCCGATCGGCCGGGTGAACCGCAAGGGCCCGAACAACTCGCTCACCGCCACCGAGGACGACCCCGGCTCCACCTGGGCCATCGGCGCGGACGAGGGCGGGCACGACGCGATCCACCCCCAGCTGGGCACGATCGAGGACTTCGACGCGTTCGTGGCCCGCGCCCGCGAGCTGAACATCGAGGTGGCGCTCGACCTGGCCCTCCAGTGCGCCCCCGACCACCCCTGGGTGCTGAAGAACCCCGAGTGGTTCACCACCCGCCCCGACGGCTCCATCGCGTACGCGGAGAACCCGCCGAAGAAGTACCAGGACATCTACCCGGTCAACTTCGACAACGACCCGCAGGGCATCTACAACGAGGTGCTGCGCGTCGTGCTGCACTGGGTGGACCACGGGGTGCGCATCTTCCGGGTCGACAACCCGCACACCAAGCCGCCGGACTTCTGGGCGTGGCTGATCTGGGCGGTCAAGGACCGCCACCCGGACGTGCTGTTCCTGTCCGAGGCGTTCACCCGCCCGGCCCGCCTGTACGGCCTGGCCAAGCTCGGCTTCACGCAGAGCTACACCTACTTCACCTGGCGCACGA
The DNA here is from genome assembly GCF_042752395.1 of Actinosynnema sp. NPDC059335. Classification (NCBI taxonomy): domain Bacteria; kingdom Bacillati; phylum Actinomycetota; class Actinomycetes; order Pseudonocardiales; family Pseudonocardiaceae; genus Actinosynnema; species Actinosynnema sp. NPDC059335. Next base: position 54,609 of record NZ_JBHYXZ010000017.1, read on the forward strand.
CCAAGGAGGAGCTGACCGAGTTCGGCGTCGAACTGGTCGAGCACTGGGACGAAGCGCGGCCCAACCTGTTCGTCAACACCCCCGACATCCTGCACGAGTCGCTGCAGCACGGCGGTCCGGGCATGTTCGCGCTGCGCGCGGCGCTGGCGGCGACGATGGCGCCGACCTGGGGTGTGTACTCGGGCTACGAGCTGTTCGAGCACGAGGCCGTCCGGCCGGGCAGCGAGGAGTACCTGAACTCGGAGAAGTACCAGCTCCGCCCCCGCGACTACGCGGCGGCGGTGGCCGAGGGACGGTCGCTGGAACCGTGGTTGCGCAAGCTGAACGCGATCCGCCGGGCGCACCCGGCGTTGCAGCAGATGCGAACACTCCGGTTCCACCACGTCGACAACCCGGCGTTGATCGCGTACTCGAAGCAGGACCCGGGCACCGGCGACACGGTCGTCGTCGTGGTCAACCTGGATCCGCACAACGCGCAGGACGGCACCGTCTGGCTGGACCTGCCCGCGCTCGGCGTCGACTGGCACGAGCGGCTGATCGCGCACGACGAGGTGTCCGGGGAGACCTGGGACTGGGGTCAGGCCAACTACGTCCGCCTGGAACCCTGGCGCGCCCCGGCGCACATCGTGGGCGTGCAGCGCAGGTTCGGCAGCTAGCGACAACCCAACCCGGTCCCCTTTACCGAGTCCCCGTGCCCGCCGAAGAGCACGAGGGACGATCGAACGCACCCCCAATGAGGTGGGACGAGGTGGAGCACACATGCAAGAAGAGGCCCGACCCGACGCCGCGCTGGTAGGTCTGGAGCACGTGCCGCACACCGGCGAGGCCATCGGCGCGGACGGCCTGCTGGTCGAACCGCAGGCCGAGGACTTCCGGTCGGCCAAGCTCGTGCCGCGCGACCCGAGCTGGTTCAAGGGCGCGGTGTTCTACGAGGTGCTGGTGCGCGCGTTCAGCGACTCCAACGGCGACGGCACCGGCGACCTGCGGGGCCTCGCGTCCCGGTTGGACTACCTGGAGTGGCTGGGCGTCGACTGCCTGTGGCTGCCGCCGTTCTACGCCTCGCCGCTGCGCGACGGCGGCTACGACATCTCCGACTTCCGCGCGGTGCTGCCGGAGTTCGGCTCGGTCGAGGACTTCGTGTACCTGCTGGACGAGGCGCACCGCCGGGGCATCCGGGTGATCACCGACCTGGTGCTCAACCACACCAGCGACGCCCACCCCTGGTTCCAGCAGTCCCGGACGGACCCGGACGGCCCGTACGGCGACTTCTACGTGTGGAGCGACGACGACCAGCGCTACGCGGACGCGCGGATCATCTTCGTCGACACCGAGTCGTCGAACTGGACCTACGACCCGGTGCGCGGGCAGTTCTACTGGCACCGGTTCTTCTCCCACCAGCCCGACCTGAACTACGAGAACCCGCACGTCCAGGAGGCCATGCTGGACACCCTGCGGTTCTGGCTCGACCTGGGCATCGACGGGTTCCGGCTCGACGCCGTGCCGTACCTGTTCGAGCAGGAGGGCACCAACTGCGAGAACCTGCCGCGCACGCACGACTTCCTCAAGCGCTGCCGCAAGGTCGTGGACGACGAGTACCCCGGCCGGGTGCTGCTCGCGGAGGCCAACCAGTGGCCGTCGGACGTGGTCGAGTACTTCGGCAACCCCGAGGTCGGCGGCGACGAGTGCCACATGGCGTTCCACTTCCCGCTGATGCCGCGCATCTTCATGTCCGTGCGGCGGGAGTCGCGGTTCCCGATCTCGGAGATCCTGGCGCAGACGCCGCAGATCCCGGACGGCTGCCAGTGGGGCATCTTCCTGCGCAACCACGACGAGTTGACGCTGGAGATGGTCACCGACGAAGAGCGCGACTACATGTACGCGGAGTACGCCAAGGACCCGCGGATGAAGGCGAACATCGGCATCAGACGGCGCCTGGCCCCGCTGCTGGAGAACGACCGCAACCAGCAGGAGCTGTTCACCGCGATGCTGCTGTCCCTGCCCGGCTCGCCGGTCCTGTACTACGGCGACGAGATCGGCATGGGCGACAACATCTGGCTCGGCGACCGCGACGCGGTGCGCACGCCGATGCAGTGGACCCCGGACCGCAACGCGGGGTTCTCCAGCTGCGACCCCGGCCGGATCTACCTGCCGGTGATCATGGACCCGGTGTACGGCTACCAGGGGCTCAACGTCGAGGCCCAGCTGAACAACCAGTCGTCGCTGCTGCACTGGACCCGGCGGATGATCGAGGTGCGCAAGCAGCACCACGCCTTCGCCGAGGGCGACTTCACCGACCTGGGCGGGTCGAACCCGAGCGTGCTGGCCTACCGGCGGCGGTGGCGGCGGCCCGACGGCCACGAGGACGTCGTGCTGTGCGTGAACAACCTGTCGCGGTTCCCGCAGCCGGTCGAGCTGGACCTGTCCGAGCACCGCGGCAGCAGGCCCATGGAGCTGACCGGCGGCGTGGTCTTCCCGACCGTGGGCGACCTGCCGTACCTGCTGACCCTGCCCGGTCACGGCTTCTACTGGTTCCAGCTCGTGGAAGCCGACGACGACAGCGAGCCGAGGTGACCGACGTGACCGAACCGCACGACCTGGTGGACAAGGTGATGGCCGAGCTGCCCGGGTGGCTGCCCGCGCAGCGGTGGTTCGGCGGGAAGGACCGCCCGGTCACGTCCATCCGCCCGCTGCGCACGACGGTGCTGCGGACCGGGGAGCCGGTGCTGGTGCACCTCGTGGTGGAGGTGGAGCAGCCGGACCGGCGCGAGCCGTACCAGCTGCTGGTCACCGACCACCTGGACAGCTACGACGCGACCCAGGTGCCGGAGCTGACCGGCGTGCTGCTCGACCTGATCGCCGAGGGCGCCGAGGTGGACGGGCTGAGGTTCGCCCACGAGCCGGGTGTGGAGCTGCAGACCGGCCTGCGCGGCCGGCCGATCGGCGCCGAGCAGTCCAACACCTCGATCGTGTTCGGCAGCCAGTACATCCTCAAGCTGTTCCGCAAGCTGACCTACGGCGAGAACCCGGACCTGGTGCTGCACCGGGCGTTGCGCCAGGTGGGCTGCGAGCACATCGCCCAGCCGCTCGGCTCGATCACCGGCAGGCTGGACGGGCAGACCACCACGGTGGGCATGCTCCAGCAGTTCATGCCGGACGCGGTGGACGGCTGGGCGATGGCCACCACGAGCGTCCGCGACCTGATGGCCGAGGCCGACCTGCACGCCGACGAGGTGGGCGGCGACTTCGCGGGCGAGGCGCAGCGCCTCGGGCAGGCCGTGGCCACCGTGCACGCGGACCTGGAGCGCGCGCTGGGCACGGAGCACGCGGGGGCCGACGACATCGACCGGACCGTGCGGGCGATGGTCGCGCGGCTGGACGAGGTGGCCGGCGCCGTCCCGGACCTGCGGCCGTACGTGCCCGCGTTGCGGGAGGCGTTCGAGCAGGCCAGGAACACCCCGGGCACGACGGTCGTGCAGAACATCCACGGCGACCTGCACCTCGGCCAGGTGCTGCGGACCGTGCAGGGCTGGCTGCTGATCGACTTCGAGGGCGAGCCGGGTTCGCCGATCGCCGAGCGGACGGCGCTGCGCTCCCCGCTGCGGGACGTGGCCGGGATGCTGCGGTCGTTCGACTACGCGGCGCACCAGCTCCTGGTCGGCCAGCCGGAGGACCACCAGCTCGCGGTGCGGGCGCTGGAGTGGGCGCGGCGCAACCGCGCGGCGTTCACCGAGGGCTACGCGGAGGCGGCGTCGGAGTCGGTCGGCGACCCGCGCGGCCTGGGCTACCTGCTGCGGGCGTTCGAGCTGGACAAGGCCGTGTACGAGGTCGCGTACGAGCACGCGAACCGGCCGGAGTGGTTGACGGTCCCGTTGTCGTCGATCGCGCGGATCACTGGAGAGGGAGCGGTGCAGTCATGATCTCGCCCGAGGACGTCGACCGGCTGCTGGCCGGGGCGCACCACGACCCGCACTCGGTGCTGGGCGTGCACCACGTCGCCGAGGGCGTGGTCGCGCGGGCGTTGCGGCCGGGCGCGACCGCGGTGGCGGTGCTGGCCGGTGACAAGCGGTTCGACCTGGACCGCGTCACCGACGGGCTGTTCGAGGGCGAGCTGCCCGAGCACCCCGGCGACTACCGGCTGGAGGTCGAGTACGGCGACAACGTGGTCGAGGTGGACGACCCGTACCGGTGGCTGCCCACCGTCGGCGAGCTGGACCTGCACCTCATCGGCGAGGGGCGGCACGAGCGGCTGTGGGACGTGCTGGGCGCGCGGGTGCGCAGCTACGACACGCCCAACGGCACCGTCTCCGGCGTGTCCTTCGCGGTGTGGGCGCCGACGGCCCGCGGCGTGCGGGTGTGCGGCGACTTCGACGGCTGGGACGGGCGGGCGAACCCGATGAGGTCGCTCGGGTCGTCCGGCGTGTGGGAGATCTTCATCCCCGGCGTCCCCGAGGGCACCCGGTACAAGTACCGGATCCTGGGCCGGGACGGCGGGTGGCACGAGAAGGCCGACCCGATGGCGTTCGCCACCGAGACGCCGCCCCAGACGGCGTCGGTGGTCACCCGGTCCACCCACCGGTGGGGCGACGCCGAGTGGGAGGCCAGGCGCGACGCCACGCAGTGGGTCAACGCGCCGATGAGCGTGTACGAGGTGCACCTGGGCTCGTGGAAGCCCGGCCTGGGGTACCGGGAGCTGGCCTCGGAGCTGGCCGACTACGTGGTGAGCGCCGGGTTCACGCACGTGGAGCTGATGCCGGTGGCCGAGCACCCGTTCGGCGGGTCGTGGGGCTACCAGGTCACGTCGTACTACGCGCCGACGTCGAGGTTCGGCTCGCCGGACGACTTCCGGCACTTCGTGGACACGCTGCACCAGCGCGGCATCGGCGTGATCATGGACTGGGTGCCCGCCCACTTCCCGCGCGACTCGTGGGCGCTGGCCCGGTTCGACGGCAGCCCGCTGTACGAGCACGGCGACCCGCGCCGGGGCGAGCACCCGGACTGGGGCACGCTGGTGTTCGACTTCGGGCGCAACGAGGTGCGCAACTTCCTGGTGGCCAACGCCCTGTACTGGATCGAGGAGTTCCACATCGACGGCCTGCGGGTCGACGCGGTGGCCTCGATGCTCTACCTGGACTACTCGCGCCAGGAGGGGCAGTGGCTGCCCAACCAGTACGGCGGCCGGGAGAACCTGGACGCGGTTCGGTTCCTCCAGGAGCTGAACGCGACCGTCTACAAGCGCCACCCCGGCGTGGTGATGGTGGCGGAGGAGTCGACGGCGTGGCCGGGCGTGACGCGGCCGACGCACCTGGGCGGCCTCGGGTTCGGGTTCAAGTGGAACATGGGGTGGATGCACGACACGCTGCACTACCTGTCCCGCGAGCCCGTGCACCGGTCGTTCCACCACAACGAGATCACGTTCTCGCTGGTGTACGCGTGGAGCGAGAACTTCGTGCTGCCGCTGTCGCACGACGAGGTCGTGCACGGCAAGGGGTCGCTGTGGCAGCGGATGCCCGGCGACGACTGGAACAAGGCCGCGGGGCTGCGGTCGCTGCTGGCGTTCATGTGGGCGCACCCCGGCAAGCAGCTGCTGTTCATGGGCGGCGAGTTCGGGCAGCGGGAGGAGTGGTCGGAAGGCCGGTCGCTGGACTGGCACCTGCTGGAGTCGCCGCTGCACAGCGGCCTGCACCGGCTGATCTCGGACCTGAACCGGGTCTACCGGTCGACGCCCGCCCTCTACAGCGTGGACGACCGGCCCGAGGGCTTCTCGTGGATCGACGCGAACGACTCGGCGGGCAACGTGCTGAGCTTCCTGCGGATCGGCGAGGACGGCTCGGTGCTCGCGTGCGTGGCGAACTTCGCCGGCATGCCGCACCACGACTACCGCGTCGGCCTGCCGGTGGCGGGACGGTGGCGCGAGGTCGTGAACACGGACTCGGAGGTCTACGGCGGGTCCGGGGTCGGCAACCTCGGCGCGGTGGAGGCGGAGGAGCACCCGTGGCACGGCCGGCCGGCCTCGGCGGTGCTCCAGCTCCCGCCCGCGGGCGTGCTCTGGCTGACCCCGGACACCCCCGCGCCCGGGGCCGAGGTGACCGCGGCGGACACCGCGGCGGTGGCGGACGTGCCGCCGGACCGGACGGCGCTGGACAACGCCTGACCGCCCGGGGGGGGGGGGCGGCGGGGGGGGGGGGGCCCCCCCCCCGCCGCCGCGGGCGGCGCGCCCGCGCGCCGC
>NZ_JBHYXZ010000017.1:60844-83061 GCF_042752395.1 Actinosynnema sp. NPDC059335
GACCCGGCGACCGGTCGGGGTCCCCGGCCGGGGACCCCGACCGGTCGCCGGGTCAGGTCGGGTCGAACGTCGGCAGCAGCTCGGACAGGCGACGCGCGCCGCGTTCGGTGACGAGGAGTTCCCTGGTGCCGTCCTGCCGGCGGACCAGGTCGTCGGCGACGAGGGCGTCGAGCACCAGCCGGCCGAGGTCGCCGCCCAGGTGCGGGACGCGGTGCGTGCGGTCGAGGCACGCCAGAGCGAGGCGGCGGCGCGGTTGGGCGGCGTCCGGGTCGACGCCCAGCACGCGCAGCGCGGACAGGTCGTCGCCGAGCGCGAGTTCACCCGTGCGGCCGTCGGGCGGCCGGAGCGCGCCGCCGTCGACCAGGGTGGCGAACACGGAGATCCCCAGCCGGCCGGCCGCGTGGTCGTAGCACGTGTGCGCCACGTCCACCGGCGTGGCCGCGCGCCGCGGCGTCGTCAGGTCGCCGCGGTGGGCGTAACGGGCCAGTGCGCCGAGGACGTCGGCGATGTCGGCGCGGGCGACCCGGTAGACCGCGTGCCGGCCGGTGTGCTCGACCGCGACCAGGCCGGCGGCGCGCAGGCGCGCGAGGTGGTTGCCCAGGCGGGGCGCGGAGACGCCGAGGGCGTCGGCGAGCTGCACCATCGTGTGCGGCCCCTCGGCGGCCAGCACCTGCAACGCGGTCAGCCGCACCGGGTCGGACAGCTCGCGGGCCAGCGCGACCACCGCCGCCTGGACGGCGTTGCCCGAGTCGACCCATCCCGCCACCCGCGCACCCTATCACCCTTCACCATTCGCTGAACTCCGAGTGCGGCACGCCCGCGCCCGCGTTACGGTCGGAGTTCACGATCTCGTGAAGGGTGAGTGCCGATGGGGTTGCGCGTGCTGCTGTGGGGTCGCGGGGTCTCGGCGCTCGGCGACGGCCTGTGGTTCACCACGTGGGCGTTGTTCTTCACCCGCGTGCTCGGCCTGCCGCTGGTCACCGTGGGCGTCGGGATGGCGGTGGCGGGCGCGGCGGGGCTGCTCGCGGCGGTGCCGCTCGGCGCGGTGGCGGACCGGCACGACCCCCGGGCGGTGCTGGCGGCGATCACCGTCGTGCGCGCCCTGGCCATGGCGTCCTACCTCGCGGTGGACGGCACCTGGTCGTTCCTCGCGGCCACGGTGGCGTTCACCGCGCCGGCCAACGGCGGCAACGCGGTGCGCACGGCGTTGATCGCGGGCCTGGTCGCCGACCACGCGGACCGGGTCCGGGCGCTGGCGCGGCAGCGGGTGGCGCAGCACGTCGGCTACGCGATCGGCGCGGGTGTCGGCGCGCTGGTGCTGACCGCCGACACCCGGGCCGCGTACACCGCGGCGATCGCGGCCAACGTGGTCACCTTCGGCGTGCTCGCCGCGACCACGCTCGCGGTGCGGAAGCCCTCCCGGCCCGACGGGCGGCGGGCGGACCCGCGGGTGGTGGTGCGCGACCGCCCCTACCTGGCCGTCGTCGCGGTCACGTCGGTGCTGTCGCTGTGCTGGGCGATGCTGTCCACCGGTCTGCCGCTGTGGCTGTCCCGCGCCACCGACCTGCCGCTCGCGCTGGGCGGCGTGGTGGTGGTCGTCAGCTCGGCGGGCATCGCCGTGCTCCAGGTGCCCGCCTCGCGCTTCGCCCGCGACCCGGAGCAGGCCGCGCGCACCGCCGTGCGGTCCGGGGTCGTCCTCGCCGCCAGTTGCGCGCTGCTCGCCACGACCGCCGGCGGCGCGGGCGCGGTGGGCGCGGCGGTCGTGGTCGCGGCGGCCCTGCTGCACGTCGTCGGCGAGGCGGGGTACGTGGCCGCGGGCTGGGGGCTGTCCGTGGGCCTCATGCGGGAGGAGGCGCGGGGCGCCTACCAGGGCGCGAGCGAGGCCGCGACCGCCACCGTGCAGCTCTTCGGACCCGCCGTGTTCACGTTCGCGCTCGGCGGTCTCGGCGCGGGCGGCTGGCTCGCCGCGGCCGCGATCTTCCTGGCCGCGGCCGCGCCCGTCCCCGCGCTGACCCGGTGGGCCGCGCGCACGCGGGCGATGCCGGGTCGACCCGCCCGCACATCCACCTGACCCCGGGCGGACCGCGCGTTCGCGAGCGATGTCGAACACGACCCCGTAGGGGTCCGCGGCAGGCACAATGGGCGAATGCGGCACGCATCGGCTTGGCTGGTCCTGCTGGCGACGGTCCTGCTCACGGCGAGCGCCTGCGTCCAAGCGGTGCCGGGCAACCCGGTCGCGGGCGAGGCCGTCACCCGGGGCACGGTCGACCCGGGCTTCATCCGGGGCACCGACGGCGGCCCCATCGACCGGCTCGCGGCCACCGCCATCACCGACCTCGACGCGTTCTGGCAGGAGACGTTCCCGGACGTGTTCGACAAGCCGTGGCAGCCGATCGAGGGCGGCATCTACTCGGTCGACACGGCCGACCCCTCCGCCAAGCCGCCGCCGTGCACGGAGCAGGCCAACGACGTCGAGGGCAACGCGTTCTACTGCCCCAGCGCCGACGCCATCGCCTGGGACCGGGCCGCGCTGCTGCCGGTGCTGCAGGACCGGTTCGGGGACACCGCCGTGGTGCTCGTGCTGGCGCACGAGATGGGCCACGCCGTGCAGAACCGGATGGGCATCACGCCCGAGGCGGAACGGCGCGAGCCGCAGCGGTTCCCCACGATCCTCACCGAGGCCATGGCCGACTGCTTCGCGGGCACGTTCGTGAAGTGGGTCAACGACGGCAAGTCCGAGCACCTGAACATCGGCTCGGACACGCTGGACTCGGCGCTGGGCGCGCTGATCGAGTTCCGCGACCCGGTCGGCACCTCGCAGACCGACCGGTCCGCGCACGGCAACGCGTTCGACCGCGTGTCCGCCTTCCAGGACGGCTACCAGCAGGGCACGGAGTTCTGCGCGGCCATGTCGGTCGAGAACCGGCCGTTCACCCAGCAGGCGTTCACCTCGCTGGACGACCGGGACCGGGCGGGCAACCTGCCGTTCGACGAGATGCTGGAGAACATCACCCCCGACCTGAACCAGTACTACCAGGCGCTGGTCACGCAGGCGGGCGGGAAGTGGACCGAGCCCAAGGCCACGCCCACCGAGGAGGAGCCGGACTGCTCCGGCGACCAGGGCCCGGTCGCGTACTGCCCGGCCGACAAGTCGGTGGAGTTCGAGGTCGAGGCCGACCTGCCCGAGCTGCACGCGGACATCGGCGACTACGCCACCGGCGTGCTGCTGGCCAGCCGGTACGCGCTGGCCGCGATGGCCGCCTTCGACGTCGACCTCGCCGGGGAGCGTGCCGCGACCGGCGCGTTGTGCCTGGCCGGCGCGTACACGCGGGAGGTGTTCCTCCGGCAGAAGGGGTTCGGCCTCTCGCCCGGCGACCTGGACGAGGCGGTGCAGGTGCTGCTCGCCTACGACTACGCGGCCCGGGACGCGACGGGCTCGACGGCGCTCGGTCCGGGCTTCAAGCGGGTCGAGGTGTTCCGCGGCGGGGTGCTGGAGGGCACGAAAGCCTGCGGTGTGGCCTGACCGGGCGGCCCGGCCAAGTAGGGTTCGGGCTGGAACGGCACGAACCGGGGATGGGGCTTGGGCATGGCTCGACGGGCTTGGGTTGCTGCGACGCTCGTGACCGCGATGGCGTTGGCCGGGTGCACCCAGACGGTCAGCGGGCACGGCCGGTCGGAGCGGCCCGACGTCACCAAGGTGGCCGGGTTGGAGATCACCACCGGGGAGAGCGGCCCGAAGCCCGGCGTGCCGGACGCCGACCTCCAGGTGGAGAACGGCGACGGCGGCGAGATGGACCGCCTCGCCATCAACACCCTCGCCGACGTCGAGGAGTACTGGGCCGAGCAGCTGCCCGCCCGGTTCGGCAAGGAGTTCGTGCCGGTCAAGCGGCTCGTGTCCTACGACTCCAACGGCAAGGGCGTCGAGATCTGCCGCACCAACACCGCGGGCGTGGCCAACGCGTTCTACTGCTCGCTGGACGACTCGATCGCGTGGGACCGCGGCGAGCTGCTGCCGATGCTGGACGACGCGTTCGGGCCGATGTCGGTGGTGACCGTGCTGGCGCACGAGATGGGCCACGCGATCCAGTACAAGCTCGGCGAGGTCGGCGGGATCAACCAGGCCACGCCCTCGATCATCAAGGAGCAGCAGGCCGACTGCTACGCGGGCAACTTCTTCCGGTGGGTGGCCGAGGGCCGGGCCAAGCACTTCCGCATCTCCACCGGTCTCGGGTTGAACCAGGTGCTGGCCACCATGTTCTTCATCCGGGACGCGGCGGGCACGTCGGCCGACAAGCAGGGCGCGCACGGCAGCGCGTTCGACCGGGTGGCGGCGTTCCAGTTCGGGTTCGCGGGCGACCCGGAGCGGTGCGCGCAGATCGACGAGGCCGAGATCAAGGCGCGGATCACGCAGCAGAAGTTCGACGCGCAGGACCAGGACACCGGCCAGGGCAAGGGCAACCTGAAGGTGGACGACGAGCGGTCGCTGGAGCTGCTGGAGGAGTCGCTGCGCGCGGCCTACGCCGAGACGGGCGCGACGCCGCCGTCGATCTCCACCACGCCCGCGCAGTGCCCCGACGGCGGCGACACCTCGCCCGCCGCGTACTGCCCGGCGACCAACTCCATCTCCATCGACCTGCCCGACCTGGTGAAGATCGGCACCCCGCCGAAGCGCGGCCAGAAGGGCGGCATCGGCGACTTCGCCGCGTTCGCCGAGATCGCGTCGCGGTTCGCGCTGTCGATCCAGAAGGCGACCGGCTACGGCCTGGAAGGTCCGGCGGCGGGCCTGCGGACGGCGTGCCTGACCGGGTCGTGGGCCGGGACGACCACGCAGAACAAGGCGAAGCTGCGGCTGTCGTCGGGCGACCTGGACGAGGCGGTGGCCGAGCTGCTGGCCGACAAGAGCCTGATCGCCGCGGACGTGAACGGCACCGTGGTGCCGTCGGGCTTCGCCCGGGTGGAGGCGTTCCGCGACGGCTTCTACGAGGGCGCGGGCCTCTGCACCCGCAAGTACGCCGGCTGACCTCGCGCGGGTCCGCTCCGGAGGGCGCACGGCGCTCCGCGAACGTCCCGACCGGACGCCCGCGGAGCGTGCCGCGGAGGGCTCAGAACAACGCGCTGGCCAGGTTCCGCCGGGCCTTGGCCACCCGGTCGTCGTCCGGCGGGAACAGCTCGAACAGCCCCACCAGGTGCTCGCGCACCCGGTCCCGGTCGTCCCCGAACACCCGGCGGACGGTGTCGACCAGCCGCTTGAACGCCTGCTCGACGTCGTTCGTCGCCAGCTCCAGGTCGGCCGCGGCCAACTGGGCGTCCAGGTCGTCCGGGTTGGCGTCCGCCTTCGCGACGGCGTCGGCGGGCACGGCCTCGGCCCGTGCCGTGAACCGCACCTGCGCCAGCGCGGCCTTGGCCTCGGCGTTGGCGGGCTCGGCGGCCAGGATGGCCTCGTAGGCGGCCTCGGCGGCGGCGAAGTCGCCCTGCTCGAACGCCTCCTCGGCGGCCGTGAAGCGGGGGTCCTCCGGCTCGGCGGCGGGTTCCGCGCCGGGCTGCGCGCCGCGGTTGGCCTCGGCCGCCCTGATGCCGGGCAGGCGGTCGCGCAGGGCGTCCAGCAGGCGGTTGATCCACTGGCCGAACTCGGCCTCCGGCAGCGGCCCGGCGAAGGCGTCGATCGGCTGGCCGCCGGCGATCGCGACGACGGTCGGCACCGACTGCACGCCGAACACCTGGCCGATGCGGGGGCTGGCGTCCAGGTCGACCCTGGCCAGGAGCCAGGCGCCGCCACCGGCGCGGGCGGCGCGGTCGAGCACGGGCGAGAGCTGGCCCGCCTCGGGGCTCCAGGACGCGGTCAGCTCGACCACGACCGGGACGTCCAGGGAGCGCTCGACCACCGACTGGAACGTCGCCTCGGTGACGTCCAGCACCCACGGGCTCGGACCGGCGTCCGAGCCGCCGGCCGCGCCGGCCGGCGGGGGTGGGGCGGTGGCGCGCTGCCTCGCGGCGTCGGCCCGGGCCTTCAGCGCGCCCAGGTCGACCGCCCCGGACAACGCGGCGGACAGTGCGGCGGTCTTTCGGGGGTCTGGCCTTGTCACGCCTTCCATCCTGGCACGAGTCGGGCGGTGTGCCGCGCGCGGCTAGCCGGGGAGTTGCGCGACCGGGTCGATCGCCATCGGGTTCGTCCGCATCGCCTCGTTCAACCGGCCCAGGCGCAGCGCGATCGGGGTCATCAGCTCCGCGAACCGGGCCGTGCCCGCCGCGCCCAGGACGTCCCACGGACGGGTGGCGGCCTCGTCGGTGCGGCGTTCGACGTCCGCGCGCAGCGCGCGACCGGCCGGCGTGAGCCCGCCGTCGAGCAGACCGCGCTCGGCCAGGGCCGCCTCCGCGTCCCGCCACTCCTCCTCCGACCAGCCCCGCGCGGTGCGCAGGTACGCGGGGTCGAGGTCGTTGTCGGCGCCGAACAGCACCAACGCCTCGCACGGCCCGAGGTCGGCGGCCACCAGCGCCGCGACGTGGCCGTCACCGCGCGACTCGCGCAGCGTGGTGCACGCCTGCCACAGCGCCAGGTGCGGCTCGTCGGGCACGGGCAGCGCCCGGTTCGCCGCGGCCAGCACCCGCCCGGCCACCGGGACCGCCTCGGCGGCCCGGCAGGCCAGCTCGGCGGCTTCGGCGACGTCCAGGCTCTCCAGCATCCGCCGCAGGGTCCGGTCGACGCCCTCCAGCCGGGCCGCGAGGAACCGCTCGGGCGTGGCGACGTCCCACGCGTCCGGCAGCGCCCGCGCCACCTTGCGCGGGTGGAAGCTGAAGAACGCGGCGGTCACGACCTCGGGCGACGCCGCGCCGAGGGGCGCCGCGCGCTGGCCGAAGTAACCCATCCAGCCGCCCTTGCAGCCGAGCGCGTCGGTCACCGCGCGCGACTCCGGCGAGAAGTACGTGACGTCGTGGTACGTCTCGAAGCGCACCCACAGTTCCCTCGGACCCACGGCCATGTCCGCCAACTTAGTAGGACGTCCTACTGTTCGCACTCATTCCGAGTCCGCCAGGTACCGCTCCACCCGCTCGATCTTGGCCCGCAACTGGCCCGTGTGGCCGGGCCGGATGTCCGCCTTGAGCACGAGGCTGACCCGGGGCGCGGTGGCCTGCACGGCCTCCGTCGCCTTCTTCACCACCGCCATCACCTCGTCCCACTCGCCCTCCACCAGCGTGAACATGGCGTTGGTCTCGTTGGGCAGCCCCGACTCGCGGACCACCCGGACGGCCTGGGCGACGGCTTCCGCCACCCCGTCGGACTCCCCGCCGAGCGGGCTGACACTGAACGCGACGAGCACTACTGCCTCCTGGTGCGGGTACCCACTGGTAGCTTCGGCGCATGACGTCCCAGCCGCTGCCGTTCGACCCCATCGCGCGCGCCGCCGAGCTGTGGGAGAAGCGGATCGGACCGTCGACGTCGATGGCGGCGGTCACCAGCGTCATGCGAGTACAGCAGATCATCCAGTCCGCCGTGGACGCCGCCCTCAAACCGCACGGCCTGACGTTCGCGCGGTTCGAGGCGCTGGTGCTGTTGACGTTCGCCCGCACGGGCAGCCTGCCGATGCGGGTCATGGGCGAACGCCTCCAACTGCACCCGACGAGCGTCACGAACATCGTGGACCGGCTGGAAGCCGACGGGCTCGTGCGCCGCAACCCGCACCCCACCGACCGACGCACCACGCTCGTGGAGATCACCGAGGCCGGGCACGCCCGGCGCGAGGCGGCCACGGAGGCGGTGACGAGCGTGGAGTTCGGGTTGCGCGGGCTGACCGAGCGGCAGACCGAGCAGCTCACCGACCTGCTGGCGAAGGTGCGCCGGGCGGTCGGCGACTTCGAGGACTGAATTCGGTCGACAGGTCCGCGCCGTCCCGGCCACCCTGCACGTCGTGCGGGAGATCAGGGCGCTGGTGACGGTCGGCGGGCGGTACATGGGGGCGGCGGAGCCGTTCACCGTGGACAGCCCGTGGTGGAACGACGTCGAGCCGGTGACCGCGCACCTGGACCGCGTGCTGGGCGTGACCACGAGCGTGCTGCGGCTCGTCTCGACCACGACGCCGGCGATGCGGGACGGCGTGGTGACCTACCAGGTGGAGGCGGACCGCGTGCCGGCGCGCGGGCTGTCGGTGGCGGAGCGGCACTCGTTCGACGACCACCCGTTGCGGCTGCCGTGGGCGCGTCCCGGCGGTCCGGCGGCGTTGGTCCGGTGGGCGCGGGGGCACGTCGACGTGACGGGGCGGCCCGTGCAGGTGAAGACGTGGAACCTGTCGTGCCTGTACCGGCTGCCGACCGCGCACGGGAACGTGTGGGCGAAGGCGACGCCGCCGTTCATGGCGGACGAGGCCGCGGTGATCGGGCTGGTGGCGTCGGTGGACCCGTCGCTCGCGCCGCGGCTGATCGCGGCGGAACCGGGCCGGGTGCTGCTGGCGGAGGCGTCCGGGGTGGACTGCTGGCGGCCGGACGCCGAGGTGGTGGCGCGGATCGTGCCGCGGTGGGTGGCGGTGCAGGCGGCGTTGGCGGGTGAGCCGCGGTTGCGGACGCGCGGGGTGGCGGTGCCGGACTTCGGGCTGCCGGACACGCTGCTGCACGGGGACTTCCACCCGGGCAACTGGCGTTCCGGCGGGGTCGTGCTGGACTGGGGTGACGCGCACTGGGGTCACCCGGCGTTGGACGCGGCGCGGTTGATCGGGTTCGTCGCGCCGGAGCTGCGGGCGTCCGTGGCGCGGGTGTGGGTGGACGCGTGGCTGCGCCACCGGCCGGCGAGCGACCCGGCGAGCGCGCTGCGGCACGCCCGGCCGGCCGCACACCTCGTCGGCGCGGTGGTGTACCAGGAGTTCCTGGACCACATCGAGCCGAGCGAACGCGTCTACCACCTCGGCGACCCCGAGGCGGAGCTGGCGCGCGCTCAGTCGTTGGCGGTCTGAGCGTCGCCGGCCTCGTCGAGGCGGCCGGTCCGGTTGGCCCAGCGCTCGAACACCACCGTGCCGAAGGGCGGGATGCTCGCGACCAGGCCGAGGATCAGCGTCTTGCGGTCCCAGCGGTCGGCCAGCATGAGCGTGACGAGGACGTAGCCGACGAAGATCGCGCCGTGCACGGGACCGAAGATCTTCACGCCGATCTCGTTCTCCACCACGACGTACTTGAAGAACATGCCGATCAACAGACCGGCCCACGACACGGCCTCGGCCAGGGCGAGCAAGCGGAACCGACCAACAGCGCTGGTGAACATGCCCCCATTCTCCCGCGTGACCCCCCTCACCCCCCTCCCACCCCCACCACCAACGCGCGTGTCCTACGTCCAGAACGCGCGTGTCCTACGTTCCGAACACGCGAGTTGAACGTTCAGAACACCTGGGCGGCGCGCGCGGCAGCCCTCGGATGCACCTGAATGTTCAACTCGGCTGTTCCGAACGTAGGACACGCGCGACGCGAACATAGGACACGCGGGTCAGTCTTCCCAGCGGAAGATTCGGGCGGCGATCACGGCCACGACGACGGTGAAGGCCAGCAGGATGGCGGACGGGACCAGCAGGGCCTCCAGGCCCTTGCCGCGCACCAGGACGTCCAGCATGCCGTCGTTCATGTGCCGCAACGGGAACGCCTTCGACACGGTCTGCAGCCACTCGGGGGCGTTCTCCACCGGGAAGAACGTGCCCGACAGGAACGCCATCGGCATGATCACGATGTTCGCCGCCCCCGACGCCGCCTCCTCCGTCTTGCAGAACGCGCCCACGAGCATCCCGATCGCGAAGAACGCCACCGTGCCCAGCACGAGCAGCGGCAGCGCCAGGTACCACTGACCGGTCAGCTTCAGCCCGAACGCCGGCAGCAGCGCCACCGCCACGAACACCACGCCCTGCGCCACCGCCGTGCCGACGCTCACCAGCACCCGCGACGTCAGCACGGTCGTCGTGCTCACCGGCGCGAGCCGGATCCGCCGCAGCACCTGCTTCTTGCGCCACGACACCATGGTCAGCGCCGAGCCGAACACACCGGAGATCGAGATCGCCCACGACAGGATGCCCGGCGTGAGGTACTGGATCGGCTTGAGCGACGCGTCCTCGACGGACTGCGCCTCCAGCGTGAACTTCGGCGCGACGTTCGCCGCACCCAGGTTCAGCTTGTCGACCACCCCGGACACGATCCCCGTCACGGTGCCGGCCGCCACCTGGTCGCTCGCCGCGTAGATCAACGACACCCGGTCGCCGTCCACCACCACGGCGGCGGGCAGGTCGCCCTCGTCCACCTGCTGCCGCGCGGCGTCGGCGGAGTCGTACCTCTCCAGCTCCAGCGCGCCGGTCTGCTCCAGCGTCGCCAGCACCGGCCCGTCACCCACGGCCGCGACCTTCGTCCTGTCGTCACCCGAGTCGCCGAGCAGCAACCCGAACACGACCAGGAACATCAACGGGAACAGGAAGACGAAGAACAACGTCATCTTGTCCCGCAGGAAACCCTTGACCATGGCCGCCGACAGGCTCCGGAACGCGGTCATGCGCGGTACTCCCGCCCGGTCAGCTCCAGGAACACGTCCTCCAGCGTGGCGGTGCGGACCTGCAACCCGTCCAACGTGCCGCGCTCCGCGAGCGCCGAGAGCACCGGCGCGGGCCTGCGGGTGGACAGCGTCAACGACACCTCGTCCTCGTGGGCGTCGTCCACGCCGGTGATCTCGCGCGCCGCCTCACGCGTCAGCACGCCCTTGGCCAGCACCACGTGCGTGGGCGCGTCGAGACCGCGCACGAGCCGCGCGGGCGCGTCCATGGCGAGGATCCGACCCCGGTCCATGATCGCCACCCGGTCGCACAGGATCTCGGCCTCGTCGAGGTAGTGCGTGGTGTAGACGATGGTCTTGCCCCTGGCCTGGATCGCCCGCAGCACGTCCCACAGGTTGCGCCGCGCCTGCGGGTCGAGCGCCGCCGTCGGCTCGTCCAGGAACACGAGGTCCGGGTCGTGGACGAGGGCGCACGCGATCGACAGCCGCTGCCGCTGGCCGCCGGACAGCTTGTTCTCCTGCACGTCGGCCTTGTCGGTCAGGCCGACCAGCTCCAGCATCTCGTCGGCCCTGCGCCGGTCCACCCCGTACAGCGAGCCGAACGTCTGGAGCTGTTCCCTCGCGGTCAGCTTCTCGAAGAAGCTCGACGCCTGCAGCTGCACGCCGATGCGCGGCAGCAGCTTCGGGTTGCGCGGCCACGGCTGTTCGCCGAGCAGCGTCACGTGGCCCGAGTCGGGCCGGCGCAGCCCTTCGACGATCTCCAGCGTGGTGGTCTTGCCCGCGCCGTTCGGCCCCAGGATGCCGAAGAACTCCCCCTCGGCGACGGTGAACGAGACGCCGTCCACCGCCTTCAGCCCGCCGTAGTCCTTCCTGATGTCGGAAACCACGACGGCCGGTATGCGTGCCCCTGTCATGGCTGGACCGTAATCCGCGCCGTGCGCCCGGAGTGGCGATTCCACCGGGGAACAACGGAAGTGAGCGGTGATCGAGACTTTCGGCGGACGACCCGGTCGCGCTGTGCGCGCCGGCGACTACGACAAGTGCTCACCGGTGACGTAGGACGGCGGCACGGCCCCGGGACCGGTCGCCCACGTCGCCTCCGCGGGGTCGTCGGTCAGCACGTGGTCGAGGACCGCGCCGCGGCGCAGCCGGTCGACGTTGAGGCGCACCGCGTCCCACGGCTCGCCGTCCACGTGGAGCGACCGCACGTATTGCAGTCTCGACGGGTCCGCGCCGGCGGCGGTGACGGTGATCGCCCGGTCGTCCGCCAGGCGCACGACGGCCCGCTCGAACCTCGGCGCGTTCAGCACGAAGTCGCCGCTGCCGGGCACCACCGGGTACAGGCCCAGCGCGCTGAGCACGTACCACGCCGACATCTGCCCCAGGTCGTCGTTCCCGGTCACGCCGTTCGGCGCGGCCACGAACAACGTCTGCGCCGCCCGCACCACCGCCGACGTCCGCCACGGCTGCCCGAGGAGCGCGTACATCCACGGCACGTGCAGGTCCGGCTCGTTGTTCGGGTTGTAGCGGAACTGGTCGTAGTAGTCGTACGGGCCGACGACCCACTTCTCGCGCACCGCCCGCGCCGGGTCGGCGAGCAGGTCCGGGAAGGCGAAGAAGTCGTCCAGCCGGGCGAGCGCCGCCGCCCGCCCGCCGAGCCGCGCCACCAGACCGGGCACGTCCTGCTGCGCGAGCCACTGGTACTGCCAGGCCGTGCCCTCGTGGAACCCCTCCGACCCCTGCGGGGTGTACGGGGTCAGCCACCGACCGTCACCGAGCCGGGGTCGCGGGAAGCCGGTGAACCCGCGGTCGGACACCGAGTCGTCCCACAGCACCCGGTAGTTCAGCCCGCGGGCGCGCAACACCTCGGCGTCGTCCTCGTGCCCCAGCGCGGCCGCCATGACCGCCAGCGAGCTGTCGGCCAACGCGTACTCCAACGTCGCCGACGCGCCGTGGTGCGGGTCGACGTCCTGGCCCTTCTTCGGGAAAGCCTTGTCGTGCTGGACGAATCCGGCGCGCAGGTACGACGGGTTGCCGGCCCGGCCCTCGAACGGCGACGACGCGGGCGGCACACCGGTGGCGTTGCGCCACAGCGCCCGGTAGGCCCGCTCCGGCTCCTCCACCGCGCCGAACCGCCACAGGTCCACCAGGAACGGGGTGACCGGGTCGCCGGTCATGGTGTTCGTCTCCTGGTTGGCGTAGGCCCAGCGGGGCAGCCAGCCGCCCTGCTCGTGGATCGCCAGCAACGACCGCGCGATGTCCCGCGCCCGCTCGGGCCGCAGCAGCGCGAGCAACTGGTTCTGCGCCCGGTAGGTGTCCCACAACGAGAAGTACTCGTGGTACGTCCAGCCGTCGGCCGTGTGCACGCGACCGTCGAACCCCCGGTACCGGCCGTCCACGTCGTTGCCCGTCAACGGTTGCAGCAGCGCGTGGTACAGCGCCGTGTAGAAGACCGTGCGGTCGTCGCCCTCCGCCGACACCTCGACGCTCGACAGCTCGCGCCGCCACGCCTCCTGCGCCGCCGCGCGCAGCTCGTCGAACGACCGCCCGTCGGCCTCGCCGAGGTTCTTGGCCGCGCCCTCCGCGTCCACGTGCGAGAGCGCGGTGGCCGCCGTGACGGGGCCGCCGTCGAACCGCACCCACTGGCCGCGCAACCCCGCGCCGCCCTCCGCGCCGCCCCAGTTGCCGGTCGCCCGGAACGGCCGGTCGAACCGGGTCGTGAAGTACGTGGTGTACGGCCTGCCGCCGCAGAACGCCTGCGCCACCACCGTGCCCGCCAGCGTCCGGTCGTCCACCACCCGCACGCTGCTCGCGAACACCGGCTCCCTGTCGTTGGCCTGGCCCACGTTGACCAGCACGTGCGGCGTGGACCCGGCGGGGAACGCGAACCGCTCCACCCCGACTCGGGTGGTGGCCGTCGACTCCACGGCGATGCCGGACGCCAGCCGGACGCGGTAGTCGCCGGGCCGGCCGACCTCGCCGTCGTGCGCGTACCCGACCGCGTACGAGCGGTGGTCGAAGGTCCGCGGCAGGCCCGTGGTCGGCAGGATCGACACCAGCCCGCCCTGCTCCCAACAGCCCGCGCCGGACAGGAAGAAGTGCCCGAACCCCCGGATCACCGGGTCGTCGTAGCGCCAGCCCGCGTAGTGCGAGCCGATCGGGCCGGAGTGCGCCAGGCCGAACGGCATCGACGCGCCGGGGAACGTGTTCCCCTCGTCCTTCGTGCCGATGAACGTGTCCACCGACGCCACGGGGTCAGCCGTCACCGCACCCACCCTAGGGTCACCCCACCGCGATGGCGAACACGTGGAAGGTCCCCCCGGTCACCGAGGCCGGCAGCGTCACGGACCGCACCTGCTTGCCCGCCTGCAACGCGATCGGCGCGGTGGCGAACACGTACACCTTCAGCGTCTGCGACTCGCCGCTGGTGTTGTTCCGGTACGGCATCGTGGCCACGACCCGGTTGTCGAACGACGGCGGCAGGTTCGCCGCGCCGCCCAGCGCCCAGTCGGAGAACCCGACCTCCGCGGTCTGCGTGCTGCCGTCGGTGTAGCTGACGGTGAGCGTGCCCGACGCCTTGCCGGACGCCGCGCTGCCCAGCAGCCCCAGCCGGGTCGCCCCCGCGGGCGCGGCGACCGTGATCGCCTCGCCGGAGGCGTTCACGTTGTCCGCCTCGCCGACCGGCGACGTGGGCCAGGTGTAGGTCAGGCCGTCGGCCGCGACCGTGCCGCCGGGGGCGAGGCCCGCGTCGGCGAGCGCGTCCCGGGAGTAGCTCCACCCGCCGCCGTCGAAGTTGCCCACCGCCTGGTCGTCGTCCGGTGACGTGCCGGTGTTGTCGAACGCCGCGCGCAGGCTGCCCGGCTCGGCCACGAGCACCGGGATCGTGGACCTCTGGCCGTTGGCGAACTCCAGCGGCACGCGGTGGGTCCGCTCGGCCGCGTCCGCGGCCACCGCGACCGTCACCTCGACCCCGGCCTTCTCCCCCGCCGGCACGGCGACCTGGCCGGACGCGGGGGTGAGCGTGATCCCGGCGGGCGGCTGCGCGGTCCACGAGACCGTGCCGCCCCGGCCGGAGAAGTCCTGCGCGCCGACGGTCACGGCGCCGCTGCCGCCCGCGGGCAGCACCAGCCGACCCGGCTCCACGTACGCCTGCTGCGCCACCTCGCCGTCCCGGAACGACGGCGGCGCGTCGGCCGGGCCGGTGCCCCAGCCGGTCGGCGACTCCGACAGCGCGAACTCGACCGTGCCGCCGCGGGCGACCAGGGACTCCGGCAGCCAGGTGCGGGTCTGCGGGCGGCCGTTCAGCCTGAGGTCCGCCACGTACGTGCCGCGGCCGGAGGACTTGACCACGATCGGCGCGCCGTTCGGCCGGGTGATGACGACCTCCTCGAACAGCGGGCTGTTCACCACCAGCTCGGCCCGGCCGGGGATCACCGGGTACATGCCCAGCGCCGCCCAGACGTACCAGGACGACATCTGGCCGAGGTCGTCGTTGCCCATCAGGCCGTCCGGGCCCGGCCCGAACAGCTCGGTCACCGCGCGCCGCGTCACGGCCGCCGTGCTCGCGGGCGCGCCCACCCAGTTGTAGAGCCACGGCGAGTGCATGATCGGCTCGTTGCCGAGGAACGCGTACGGCTCGTCCGGGCCGGCGTTGAGCTTGGTGAAGAAGGTGTCCAGCCGGTCGCGGACCTCGGCGTCGCCGCCCATCGCGGTGACCAGGCCCCGCACGTTGTAGGGCACCATCCAGGTGTACTGGGCGGCGTTGCCCTCCACCCAGTTGTCCGGGCTGCCCGGCGAGAACGGCTCCACGAACGAGCCGTCCCGGTTGCGCGCCTGGGTGTGCCCGGTGGCCGGGTTGAACAGGTTCTGCCAGTACTGGGCCCGTGCCGTGAAGGTCCGCCAGGTCGCGCCGTCGCCGAGCCGGCGGGCGAGGTCGGCGATGGCGAAGTCCGCCGTCGTGTACTCCAGCGTGGTCGCGGGCGCTCCCCAGACGTTGCGCACGCCGACCGGCACGTACCCGAGGTCCAGGTACTCGACCAGGCCGGGCCGCTCCTCGTAGCCCTGGGTCGGTTGCGTCGCGCCGCGCAGCATCAGCAGCAACGCCTTGCGGGCGTCGAAGTCCTGCGCGCCGAAGGCGTAGGCGCTCGCCACCATCACGTGGTACGGGTCGCCGACCATCACGCCGGTGTAGCCGTTGGCCACCGTCCACCGGTCCCACGCGCCGCCCTGCTCGGCGAACGCCACCAGGGAGCGGACCATGTCCGAGGCTTCGGCGGGCGCGAGCAGCGACAGCAGTTGCACCTCCGAGCGGTAGACGTCCCAGCCGGAGAAGTTGGTGTAGACGGCGTGCCCGCGCTCGGCCGTGTGGACGCGGCCGTCGAAGCCCGGGTAGCGGCCGTCGGTGTCGGAGAAGACGTTGGGCTGCAACAGCGAGTGGTACAGCGCGGTGTAGAACGTGGTGCGCTGCGCGTCCGTGCCGCCGGTGACCTTCACCTGGTTGAGCCGGTCGTTCCACGCCCGCCGGGCGGCGGCGCGCACGGCGTCGAACGACCTGCCCGCGTTCTCCGCCTGGAGGTTCTCCTTCGCGCCGTCGATCGAGACGAACGACAGGCCCACGCGCATGGTCACGTCCGGGTCGTCGAACGTCACCCACCCGCCCGACCCCGGACCCGACACGGTGGTGTCCTCGGCCCCGACCCGGCGCTCGCCCCGCGCCTCGGCGGTCTTCGGCGCGTCGCCCAGCCCTTCGCGGACGCCGGAACCGCCGCGTTCCGACGACCGGCCGGGCGTCACCGCGCCGTTGCGCCACGTGCCGATCGAGGCGAAGGTCTGGTCGAACTCCGCGTGGAAGTACACCCGGTAGCGGTGGTCCGCGCCGCAGAACCGGCCGCTGGTCGCCCACCCGCTGATCGTGTCCGCGCCGATGGTGATCTCGGCGTCGTCCGTGCCCGCGATCGAGCCGGACGTGTTGACCAGCAGCGTGGACGTCGTCCCGCCCGGGAACGCGAACCGGCCGACGCCCGTGCGCTGGGTGACCGTCAGCTCGACCTCCGTCCCGCTGTCGAGGGTCACCCCGTAGTAGCCGGGGGACGCGCTCTCCCGGTCGTGCGAGAACGTCGACACGTACCGGTCGGGGTCCGTCGCGGGCGACGTGGTGACCTCGCCCGCGAACGGCATGACCGGGATGTCCTGGTAGGTCGAGCAGCCCGCGCCGGACAGGTGGGTGAGGCTGAAGCCCTTGATCCGGTCGTCCTCGTAGGCGTAGCCGCCGTGCTGGTGCGTCACCGTGTCCGGGCTCCACTGCACCATGCCGAACGGCACGTCCGCGCCGGGGAAGTTGTTGCCCGCGCCGCCGCCGGTGCCGTGGTCCGGCCCACCCGGTCGGGTGCCGACGAACGGGTTGACCCACCTGGCCAGGTCGTCCACCTGCGCCTCCCCTGCCACCGGGTGCACCACCACCAGTGCCGCCGAGAGCACCACCGTCGCCGCCGGCGCCAGGACTGTCCGGATTCTCGACCGCATGACCGCCCCTGTGATCCGATTGTCGGCTCGGCCGACGTCGACAACGCTGTCCACGAACGTTCGGTAATCAGATACTTGCGGAGAGTGGCAGGGCGGAGTCAAGCCCGAGACCAAGGGTTGTCCGGTTCGAGACAGGTCCGGACGTTGACATCCGTGCGGGCGCGGTGTGTGATTCGCGCACTATGACAACGTTGTCCCCGAACGGTGCGGCTCCGGCCCGCAAGGTGCGGCGCGCGACGATGAACGACGTGGCGCGGCTGGCGGGCGTCAGCATCAAGACCGTCTCCCGCGTGGTGAACGACGAGGCGGGGGTGCACCCGGCCACGGCGGAGCGGGTGCTCGCGGCGATCGACCAGCTCGGCTTCCGGCGCAACCTGAGCGCGCGCAACCTGCGCCGCGGCTCGTCCACGGGCACGATCGGGCTGGTGCTGGAGGACGTCGGCAACCCGTTCTACTCCGGGGTCACGCGCGCGGTCGAGGAGATCGCGCGGCTGCGCGGCCGGCAGGTCATCACCGGCTCCTCCGACGAGAACCCGGCACGCGAGCGGGAGCTGTCGCTGGAGTTCTGCTCGCGGCGGGTGGACGGGCTGCTGATCGTGCCCGCCGGGTTGCAGCACGGGTACCTGGTGCCGGAGATGCGGGCGGGCACGCCCGTCGTGTTCCTGGACCGGCCGGCCGGCGACGTGGTCGCCGACACCGTGCTGGTGGACAACATCGGCGGCACCGCCGAGGCGGTGGCGCACCTGGCGTCGTTCGGGCACCGGCGGATCGCGTTCCTCGGCGACGCGCCGGACATCTTCACCGCCAACGAGCGCCTGCGCGGCTACCGCGAGGGGTGCGTGCGGGCGGGCATCGGCTACCACGAGTCGTTGGTGGTGATGGGCCCGCACGACGAGGAGTCGGTGCGCAAGGCGTTGCACGGCCTGCGGAACACCGCCGACCCGGCCACCGCCGTGGTGACCGGCAACAACCGGATCACCGTGCACGCGGTGCGCGCGCTGGCGGGCAGCGCGGACCGCCCCGCCCTCGTGGGCTTCGACGACTTCGAGCTGGCCGACCTGCTGTCGCCGCCGGTGAGCGTGATCGCGCACGACGCGAGCGCGCTCGGCAAGGCAGCGGCCGACCTGCTCTTCGCCCGACTGGACGGCGACGGCTCGCCACCCCGCCGCGTCGTCCTCCCGGTCCGGTTGGTGGCCCGTGGATCAGGAGAGGTTCGCCCATGAGCACCGACGCGCAACCCGTCGCGCTGGAGGCCAACCAGCCCCGGCAGTTCTACCGGGGCGGTGCGGCCATCGCGGCGTTCCGGAGCCGGGACGACGCCGACCGGGGACCCGAGGACTGGGTCGCGTCGACCACCACCCAGTTCGGCAAGGAGGAGGCCGGGTTGACGCGGCTGCCGGACGGCCGGTGGCTGCGCGACGCGGTGGCGGCGGACCCGGTCACGTGGTTGGGGCAGGCGCACGCGGCGGAGTTCGGCGCGGACACCGCGCTGCTGGTGAAGCTGCTCGACGCCGGGCAGCGGCTGCCGGTGCACTACCACCCGTCCGACGCGTTCGCGTCCACCCACCTCGGCTGCCGGCACGGCAAGACCGAGGCGTGGGTGGTGATCGGCACGACCGGTCCGGACCCGACCGTCTACATCGGCTTCCGCGAGGACGTGCCCGCCGAGGTCGCCGCCGGCTGGGTGTCCACCCAGGACTCGGCCGCCATGCTGGCCGCGTTGAACCCGGTCCCGGTCTCCCCCGGCGACACCGTGTTCGTGCCCGCCGGCGTGCCGCACGCGATCGGCGAGGGCGTGTTCATCGTCGAGCTGCAGCAGCCGACGGACTTCTCGATCACCCTGGAGTGGCAGGGGTTCCTGGCCGACGCCGAGGCCGGGCACCTCGGCCTGGGCTACGACAAGGCGTTGGACTGCCTGGAGCGCCGTGCCCAGTCCCCCGACGACCTCGTGCGGCGGACGCGGGCGCTGACCGGCCCGTCGGTCGACCTGTTCGACGCGCAGGCCGACCCGTTCTTCCGCGCCGACCGGCTGCACGTGTCCGGCACGGCGGCGCTGGAGCCCTCGTTCGGCGTGTTCGTCGTGCTGGAGGGCGCGGGCACGCTGGGTCCCGTCGCGGTGCACCGGGGCAGCACGGTGGTCGTGCCGCACGCGGCGGGCGAGGTCGTGGTGACCGGCGACGTCGTCGCCGTCCGGTGCAGGCCGCCACTGGTGTCGAGCCCCGGGAGCTGATGCGCACGGCGTTGCCCCTGCCGGACGCACGGGGGTTGGCGCAGCACTACGGCAGACCTGGTTCGGCGTGCCGAACCGGTGCTGCCGGCCGCCGGCGTGACGGCGGTGGGCGCGCTGGTGCCGGGCACGACGGCGTTCGGGCGGCACACCTACGCCATCGGGTCCAACGAGGCGGGTGGCCGGACGCGGACCCGGTCACCCACCGTCACAGGTACTTGTTCGCCAGCTCGGAGTATTCCTTCTCCAGGTCGTCCGCCAGGTAGGCGACATACGCCCAGGGCACCTCGTGCACGTGGTCGCGCATGCCCAGCAGGTGCCGCTTCGCCCGGGGCGCGTCGTCGGCCAGGGCGAACGCCGCCGCGAACAGGTTGTGCGCCTGCAGGGACCGCGGGTGGGGCTTGGCCTGCGTCACGTCCCACTTGTCCGCCGCCGCGGCGATCTCCTCCCGGTGCCGGGTGAAGTAGCGCATCTTCAGCGTCGCGATCTTCAACGCCGACCGCGCCTGCACGGCGTCCTCGAACTGCTCCAGGAAGATCTCGAAGTGCGCCAGCGGCAGCATCGCGACCACCGGGTCGCCGGGCGGCGCGGCGTCCACGCTGCCCTGGGCGAACGCCATCATCTCCTCCGCCGACCCGCCCCACTTCGAGGCCAGGATCTGCAACCGCGTCCAGTGCGCCGGGTACAGCGTCGCGCACCGCGCCACGATCTCCCGCCACACCTCGTCCTTCTGGTCCCGGTCCACCTGGAGCCCGAGGCCCGCGGTCTGGAGCTGCGCCCACGGCACCGCGTCCCGCGGCAGGAGCTTCGCGGCCTCGTGCAGCGGGCCCACGGCCTTGCGGAGGGTGCCGAAGAAGACCTTGAACCGGTCCTTGCCCACGCTGTCGGCCCGGCCCGAGCCGCGGATCGCCCACGCCTCGCGGATGAACGCCGTGCCCGCCAGCAGCCACAGGTCCGGGTCGGTGTTGTTCTTCGCCAGCTCCAGCAGCTCGTCGGCGTGCCCGATGGCGTGCTCCCCCAGCACCTCGGCGCGCAGCGCGCGGACCTCGGGTTCCTCGCGGCACTCGGCGAGCACGGTGGTCGCCGCCCTCAGGTGGCCCGCGTCCATCTCCTCGGCCGCGATGTCCAGGATCGCGTCGTCGTAGGTGTGGTCCCGCACCACCTCGCGGGCGACGGCGGCAGGCCGCTTCCTCCGGAAAATCCCCACTCCAGCGACCTTACTTTCCTCCGAGCCCGAGTGGCTTAAGTCTTTCGTAGAGCCGAACAGGGCCTTTCTGCGGTTGCCCCCAGCGTACGTGCGGGGTGGAGTGGAGTCCTCGACCGGAGGGGGAAATCCATGCGAGGACGATTCGCCGCGACCGTCGCGGCGACCGTGACGGCGGGACTGCTCGGCGCGGTGCTGCCGACGTACGCGCAGGCCGTGCCGGAGCCGCGGCCGGACCAGGCGATCACGTGGACGGCGTGCGCCGAGTTCCCGGGCCTGGAGTGCGGCACGTTCGAGGCGCCGTTCGACTGGCGCACGCCCGACGACGGCCGGCGGATCACCATCGCGGTGAGCCGGCTCAAGGCGCGCGGCGAGGCCAGGGGCTCCGTGCTGACCAACCCGGGCGGTCCGGGCGGCGCGGGCCGGTCGCTGCCGCTGCTCTACGCGGGCCGCGCCAAGCTCGTGGAGAACCTGGACGTCATCGGCATCGACGTGCGGGGCACGGGCGCGAGCGCCAACGCCACCTGCGGCGGCTTCGACTGGCTCACCGTCACCGACCCGCGCGACCGCAGCCGGGCCAACACCGAGCTGCTCTACGACGCCGCCGAGCTGCAGGCCACCGCGTGCCAGACCCGCTCGGGCGAGTTCGGCCGGGTGGTCAACACCGAGCAGACCGTCCGCGACCTGGACCTGCTGCGCCGGCTCCTGGGCCGCGAGAAGATCAACTGGATCGGCTACTCGGGCGGCACGTGGATGGGCGCGTACTACGCCACCTACTTCCCGGAGCGGGTGGACAAGTTCGTGCTCGACTCGAACACCGACTTCACCAGCACGTTCCAGGACGTCTTCGACAACTTCGGCTACGGCTTCGAGCGCCGCTTCCGGGTCGACTTCCTGCCCTGGGTGGCCCGCTACGACAGCCTCTACCACCTGGGCACGACCGCCGAGCAGGTGCGCCGGGTGTACGAGTCGGCCCGCGCGAAGCTGGCCGCGAACCCGTTGCCGCTGCCCGACGGCACCGTGGTCGACGGCGTGCGGCTCGACCTGACCCTGGTCCGGGCGCAGTACAGCAAGCTGCTGTTCCCGGACGCGGCGCAGGCCCTGGTCGCGGTGCACCAGGCCACGGCGGCCGGCGCGGCGGCCCTGGCGCGGTACCCGGACGCGGCCAACGGCACGCTCTACGGCATCACGTGCAACGACACGGTGTTCCGGCACAACCGGGCCACGCTGGCGCGGGAGGCCGAGCGGCTGGGCCGGCAGTACCCGCTGTTCGGCTACTACCAGGTGCTCGCGCCCTGCGCGTTCTGGGACCGGCCCCCGCTGGAGCTGAAGAAGCCGACCGGCAGGGGCGTGCCGCCGGTGCTGATGGTGCAGTCGGAGCGCGACCCGGCGACGCCGCTGGAAGGCGCGCAGCGCGCGCACCGCAACTTCGCGGGGTCACGCCTGCTCACCGTGACCGACGAGGGCGACCACGGCATCTACGGTTTCGGCAACGCGTGCGTGGACGACGTGGTGGAGGCGTTCATCGTGGACGGGAAGGTGCCTCCGGGCGACCTGACCTGCCCCGGCCTGCCACTGCCCGACCCGACCGCGCCCACGGCGGCGGCTGCCCGGCCGCTGACCGCCTGGCCGCTGTGACACCGGCCCGCCCGGACGCCGTGGCACCGCGGCTCCCGGGGGGCCGACTGCCCGTCGGGTCGGCTCGGGGCCGCGGGGCCGGGCCGGCGGGGCGGCCCCCCCGCCGGTGCGCGCGGCCCGCT